>NZ_BAAFHL010000003.1:0-138790 GCF_042849955.1 Chryseobacterium barbadense | reverse complement strand
CCCCAAGCCTCAACAGTAGCGGAACCCCAAGCCCTAACAGTAGCGGAATCCCAAGCCTCAACAGTAGCGGAACCCGAAGCCTCAACAGTAGCGGAACCCCAAGCCCCAACAGTAGCGGAACCCCAAGCCCTAACAGTAGCGGAACCCCAAGCCTCAACAGTAGCGGAACCCCAAGCCCTAACAGTAGCGGAATCCCAAGCCTCAACAGTAGCGGAACCCGAAGCCTCAACAGTAGCGGAACCCGAAGCCTCAACAGTAGCGGAATCCACCAACAAAAAACCCTTATCTACTGAAACATTAGAGTAAAGATTGTTTTCATTGCATATCTCAGTCCCAATTTTTGAAAGTAGCTCACAATCAATAATTTTATTATTACAGCAGAAATGGAAATTATCTGTTACAACTTTTAAAAGTTCATTGTAATTTTCTGCTTTATGTGCTCTTTTGTATTCTCCATTACATGCTTCAGCCTTCTTAGCCCTGTCAAGTATTTCTTCTTTGATTTCTTTGAAATTTTCCATTATTTATTAATTAATTTGTTCTAAATCTTTAATGTTGCACGGGAAGCGGAACCCATTTGATTTTTCACAGATCACAGCATTACCGCTTATTCCTATGATCTTTATTTTTTCGCCTTTCTTGGCCCAAAAGCTTTTGGCGAATTTTGCATCTTTATTGAGTGTCATTGTATCGCCTTCTTTCATAGTTTGAGTTTTAACTGTTCATTCGGTTCCGGAAGGACAGTATTAAAAAAGTCCATTGCGAATTGCCTAACTCTTTGTTTGAACTCAAACTCCCATTCATAAGTGTTCAATCTTGTTGATGATACAGGCACTCTGGCAAAGGCTCCAGTTTCTTCATTAATCTTATCTTCATAATTGCAATTCCATTTTAAGATGTCGTGAACCTCAGTTGGTGTTTTAAACTCGCCCCATGCATTCCGGATCTCTCTTTGCAGAATTGGAATCCATACCGCCCAATAGAAACTGTTTTGCTCATTGGTTCGTTTTTTATACTTCCTTTTGAAAATGAGAGTGATTTCTTTGCCTTCAAATTCCTGGACAGCCTGTTTTATGAAATCATTGTTCTGTCGGAATTTTCCGCCGTGAATTTTGGTTTCAATTTCAATGGCTTTCATCTTACTTTTTCTTTTTGAATTTGGGTATTGTGTAGTTGTATTTATTTTCCCAGGATTGAACCATTTTTGAACGTTCAACCAAAACATCAATTAAGAGTTTCCACTGTTCTACAGGTAAATAAAACCTCCAAGAATCACCATCTTTAATCCATGTTGATTTTTTAAGATGCATGTCAGATCTCAGGTTGTATTTATACTTTAATCTTGATTTCCCTTCATGATTGGCAATCCTTACTGAACCAATTCTATTATCTTGGAATCTCACATAAATACTTCCTGTTGTTGCTATATGCCAGATATAAGCTTCAATTCCTTTCTTGGATAATTCATTGATCAGATTATCTGCAATATTTTTAAAGCTCATCTTTTTCCTGATCGTTTAAGAAAATTGAATAATCGAATCCGGCAGCCCACTGTGGTTTATATATTACATTTTTACTCTTGAAGAAATCGAAAGACTTCTCGAAAGCTTTTTCATCAACCATTTTATTCAATCGCATCATGTAATTTTCAAATTTCCTTTCACAGTAGTCTATATAACCTACTTCAATTTCAGGAACAGAATAATTGAATTTGTCGTCATATAAAATGTATTTAAACCTCGGATTTTGTGTGAGGCCAAGTATTTTTAAGCCCTTAGAGTAAACTCCAATTTGTAATTCGTAGTCGTATTTTTCTATTTCCCATTTGAACTTATCGGGATTAAGATTTGATACAAACTTCATATCATGAAAAATAGAAGGGGAATAAGTGTCAAGAATTGCTACAATTTCCCAACCCATATATTCAAATCTGATCATTTTCTGAAATTCTTCACAAATGCAAAGTTCATCAGCAACATCGGGAGCATTTTTAAGATGCTCAGCGATTTTTTTTGCTTTATTATATTCATCCTGTGATACTACTTGTTTTCCATGATATATTGCAATTATGTATTTCTGTAAACCATCAGTCTTAACTCTTGAAAACCCTTCAGAAACAGCTTCTTTGAATTTTTCTTCCAATAACTCTTCACTAAATGTTTCTAAATTCATTTTATCTAAGACCAGCTGTACAAAATCTTCTTGCTTTTCAGTGGTCGGAGTAACTGAAACAACTGTAAACTTCTCTTCGAATTTATCCTCTTCCAAAACAAGACAATCAACTAAGCTTCCCAAGTTCATCCCCGAATTCTTTTTCTTTGGCTGAAGTAGAGCGTTCATAAAGTTGACAGGACTGGTAAGGTTTTTTAGTTTAGAATAAGACATGTGTATGTCTCTGTTGATCAAATTGTCAATTAAAATCTCTCTTTCTGATCTTTTATCAGGATAATGGCAATCAAAGAATTTAATTTCTGGATCAACATAATATTCCTGCTCTTGGTTTTCTATAGCAGTATTTTTTGATGCACCCATGACTATTGAATTTGAAATTTGGTTTTAAGTAAATCAACTGTTGCTTTGCTCATTTTAAATCTTTTTTGCAGGCTAGACAGTCTTATCTTTTCTCCCTTCTGAATAGATTCATCTATTTTCTTCCAGTTCTCATCATTTTCATTTAGCCATGGAAGTTTATCAGTATCATTAGCAGGCGAGTATGTGTTTTCCTGAATCGGAGTATTTTGATGATTTTCTTCATCAACTTTTTTTCTCAGCTCATTATCAATATCATCTTCATCGGTAGGAATGTGGAAGTATTTCAGTAGGAAATATCTTTCAGCGTAAGTAAGAGCAGATCCAAGTCCTTTCTCCCAATCATTTTGACCGTTTGCACCAAATTCATTCACATCTTTTTCACCTGTTTCAATATCAATCCATGTGAAACGCTGCATAACTTTTGAAAGAATTTCTGACTTCTCACCATTCTTTGTTGAATAATCTTGCCTATCATTTTCAATAGAAGTAATTTCTTGCTTTAAGAGCAGACCTAATTCATTCATTAATGGCTTTACAAAACCAAGCAATTTATCTCCCGTCACATACTTATAATTATAAGTGGATTTATCTTTTGCCAGACCATTGATCTTGCATTGTATCTGGTGAAGTTTTTTATATAGTGAACTCATTTTCAATATGATTTTTAAGGTTTTGTAATTCAGTAATAGAGTTTCCTAATTTTTCGAGGAATTCTTTTCTTTCTTTCAGATCTGTAATTTGGTTGTGCCACCTGATTGAACCGTGACAATCTGAAAGTCTCACTATTGCTTTTCCATCATCATATATTTTGCAATGAATTGCGCTCATGGAATCTATGCTGTTAGGTGCTATAAAGGTTTTTTTGTTGTAACTCATTTTAATAGAATTTTCCTTTATACCAGTATTGATTGAAGTATCTTCGATTATTGACATTGAGAAAGGTTACTTTCTTTCCAAATATCATTGCTATGATTCTTTTCATTGCTTCTCATATTTTGCGAGTGAACACCATACGGTAGCTTTAAAGTCTCTCAATTTATAGTCTGCTCTAAAATGGAGTGAACCATTTTTTAAAGGCATCATTTTAAAGCGATTTTTGAACCTGTTTTTAAGTTTTGCACCCATGATCTTAAATTTTACCGTAACCGTAATTAGCCCATAACTCATTATATTCAGCGAGATATTCACCATGAGACCGAATGCTTCTTTCTTCGGAACAAAGTTGGTCCTCACGAAAAGAGTCAAGCTTCTCCTCCAAATCTTTACCGACTACACAAATCTTTTCATCTTCTAAGAAAAGAGCATAAGATCCTTTGTGAGTCATTTGGATAGTCCAGTAGGCGTTATTTTCATCTAAGAATAGCCCAAACCAATTGTTTGCTTTAACATTTTCATCGATTCCGAAATCGTTAAATTCTAAGTTGTTTGCGAAATGAACCGCTTTTCTGAAATTTTTTTCTGTAGGAGAGTTTGTTATTTCCCTTACGTTTTGTACTTTTGTGTCCATACAATTTGACTTTTAATAGTTAAACTTTTGCCGTCTGTTAGCGCAGATGGCTTTTTTTATTTTCTTTTATGAAATTCAGCTCTTGCACGATCCTGAACTTCCTTATCTTTTTCTGCTTTAGTTTTTTTTTGCTTCCCTAGGGCGGTTCCTACGCCACCCTGAGAAGCGTTCATTTCAGCTTTAACAAAGGCAGATAATGTTTCAATTTTATTAAGCGCTAACAGTATTATCTGTGCCCTTTCTGGATTTATTTCTCTTATCATTGGTAATAGTTTTAGAGCTAATTTGTTCTTCAAACATTTCATCATCAGACCAACCAGTTAGTGCCTTAAAAAGAATCACTATAAAATAGTTAGCAATACCATTAGATTTTCTATTGGCTAGGTTGTAAATTGCTGATTCACGCTTATTAAGTTTATCAGCAATTTCCTTTCTTAAATCATAATCGCTTTGAATTTTACGGAAAACCTCATCTTTGATTTTGGTTTTAATCACTATATTTGCTTTTTGATTTATCATTTTGATTAACTTATTTGATATAGCAAATATATAACAAGTTAGTCATTTCGCAAAATAATTAGTTAACAAGTTTGCTATCTAAAATGTAACCATTTGAAAATCAATTAGAAAAATTTATGAAACAGACAAGAGAACAACTATTAAATGAGGCTTTAGAATTAATTAAAAAATATGGGGTAAGTGCCTACGAGATTTCTCAAAACACCTCATTATCAGATGTTGGGATATTGAAAATTATTAATGGTGACACAAAGAGACCTCTGGAATTAACTCTTTTGACAATCATTGGTTACATAAAAGAAAAATATGGTGTTAAAGACAAAGAAGAAGTAGTTTACAATACTTTCAATAACAAGTTTGTTGAATTGCCAAACGGGCAATATTTAATGTACATGCCTTTATTTGAATATTACGCACAGGCCGGATTTGTGGATAATGATTGTAATATAGCACATCCTGATTATGAAGATATAGAGCAACACACCATTATTGTTGATAAACCATTACATGGTAAATACGTTGCCTGGAGAATAAAAGGAGATAGTATGAATGATGGAACTGATAGAAGTATAGTTGATGGTTCAATTGTTTCAACCAGAGAATTAAAAAGGGATCTTTGGAGCTCAAAATTACATCTCCATGATTTTAATGTATGGGTAATTTGCTCTACAAGTTTTGGCAGACCAACTTTAAAAGAAATAACAAAACACGAAGTGGAAACAGGAACAATTGTTTGTGATTCTTGGAACCCTAGTCTGGAATATTCTCACAATGTTTCAATTAGCCTAAATGATGTCAAAGCTTTATTCTATGCATTTGATGTGAGCAAACCTATTTCAAAGAAACTAATCTATTGATTATGTATAAGTCGGATATTAAAATATTAGAATTTGTAGAAATACTTAAAGATCAAAAAATAATAAGATTTGATAGTGGTTTTTATACACCTATTGGAATGGCAAAAAGTATTTTCAATAATATAAAGCATCAAGATAAATATCCTGATAGACAGTCCTGGCATTTTACTGCTGAACATATAAGATTGATATGTGAAGTATTTAATGCTAATTCCAATTTTTTCTTTGGGTTAAGCGATCAACCCTTCAGGAACAAAAAAAATAACGGTAACATGAACGGTAACATTAAGCTAAATAAAATATTAAATAACTAAAATCCAATAAATGTAAATGGTTGATTTTCAGCGTTAATCTACTTTTGCTAAATAATATGCTTCCTTGGTAAGGAAGAGGTCACGGGTTCAAGTCCCGTAGTTGGCTCTCTCAGTCCCGGATTCCTTCCGGGATTTTTTATTTTAATGATGGATGATTCAAATGAACAATTTGCAGTTTTTTGAATACATTAAAATTTAATTAAAATCAACTTGCGGGTCGCTATATGGATTACTATTTGATTCAGATCCCTGAAAAATCTTTAAATTCGTATAAAATAATTTCGATGAATATTCTTTTATTGGAAGACGACCTTATCCTTTCCGCGGAGCTTTGTAAATTTTTGGAGGCCAATCATTTTACATGTGATAAAATCTATGACGGGGAAACATTTCTTCGTCAGATCAGAAATAATACATACGATATGTATCTTCTGGATATCAATGTACCTAAAATAAACGGACTGGATGTATGCCAAACCATTCGCTCTTTTGATAAAAATACTCCGATCATTATTATTTCGGCCTATGGAGATCTTTCGGATAAAAAAGACGCCTTTAACAGGCTGGCAGATGATTACCTGGTAAAACCTTTTCAGTTTGAAGAATTGCTTTTACGCATCAATTCCCTGATGAGAAGGAAAGGGCCGGTAGAGAATACAGACCTGGAAATGATCAGAGTGGATGACCTTATCATTAATAAAACAGAGCAGAAAGTGTACAGGAGTGGAAATGAGATTGCTCTTACGCTGAAAGAATTCCAGCTGCTGGTATACCTGGCCGAAGCCCAGGGAAGAACCGTTTCCAAACAACAGATTACGGAGCATGTATGGGAGCATAATTTCAATACCAATACCAATACGGTAGAAGTATATATCAATTTTCTAAGGAAAAAAATTGATAAGGATTTTAAAATAAAGCTTATTCATACCAGATCCGGCTTTGGATATTATTTAAGCCCGTTATAAAATGTCTTTAAAACGAAAGATAGCGTTAACAATCAGCATTGCCTTTTCATTACTGTTTGGTATTGTAATGGCAGTTATTTATATATCTTTCAATGATTTCAGAAGAGAGGAATTTAAAGAGAGATTCAGGCAGAGACTGGAATTTACCTCTCACTTCATTTCAAAATCAAAAGATTTTGCAGAAGAAGCTCCCGTTTTTTTTAATGAAAACTCAGACAATATCCTTTTAAATGAAACCATCATGATCTTTAACGGACAGAAGGAACTGGTTTACAGTACCATTAAAGACAGGAAAGTTACATGGGATTATGCCTTGCTGAAAGAATTGGATAAGAAAAAAACGATATACTCAGAAACAACGGTTCCGGAAATATATGCCGCCTTAAAAACCATTAATGGAGAAAACTACTACATCCTTACCAGTGCGTTCGACAGCAATGGAAAATCTAAGCTGGCCTATCTGAAATACCTTTTAATTACTGCCTATGTTATGAGCGTACTTTTGATCGGGTTTTTCAGCTATTATTTTATGGGGCAGTTTCTGCGGCCACTGGAGAATCTAAATCAGGAAATCTCAGAAGTTACCGCCCACAAATTAACGAATCAGATCCCGGTTCAGGAATCAGAAGATGAAATTAATGTACTGGCAAAATCTTTCAATACAATGATTGTAAGGTTAAATGATGTGTTCCAGTCCCAGAAAGATTTTACTGCCAGTGCTTCCCATGAAATCAGGACGCCTATCACAAGAATGGCCTTTCAGTTGGAAAATCTGATTAAGCTGAAGCAGCATTCTCCGGAAACATTATCTTCCTTAAAGCAAATCCAACAGGATGTTTATCAGTTGTCAGACTTAACGAATTCTTTGCTTTTGCTCACTAAGTTTGATAAAGAAAATATCCAGAGCATTTATGAAGAAGTGAGAATCGATGAAGTCATTTTTGAATCTTTTGAAGCGGTGGAAAAAAGCTACCCGAATCTTAAAATGGATTTCATGATCTCAGAGAAGACTTCTGAAAATGCCCTTTTGACGATCAAAGGAATTCAATCTCTATTGGATATTGTATTCATTAATTTATTCAAAAATGCAGCCATATATTCTGATAATGCCGAAGTGGATGTTATGATTACCGAAACCAATTCCCAACTTTCAGTAGATGTCATTTCCCGGGGAAACACTATCCCTGAAGAAGAGCAATCCAAATTATTTGAAGCCTTTATGAGGGGGAATAATTCACAGAATATTTCAGGCTCCGGCTTAGGTCTTAGAATTGTTAAAAGAATCCTTGAATACCATGGCGCAGAAATTACATATTCTTCTCCTGAGCAAAACATCAATCAATTCAAGGTATCTTTCAAAAAATAATTTAATTTTTTTTTAATCCCTCTTTAAGTCCGTTTTAATTACGGTAAGGCAATTTTGTCTCATGAAAACTGAGAAAGTCAACAGGATTGCCGGGTTACTTATTGTCATTTCTTCACTTATGACAGCACAACGTCCCTTGTCGCTTACAGATTGTGAAGAAGCTTTTCAGAACAACAATCTGCTTCTGCTTGCCGAACAATACAATATTAATATGACGGATGCAGATATCCTGCAAGCCAAAATCTGGGAGCTTCCCCAGCTGAGCGGGCAGATTAATGCATATAATCCCGAAAACAAGAAAATATTTGATGGCGGACATGCAAAAGGGGCGCAAGTGACTCAATTGATTTATATGGGAGGAAAAAAGAAGAATGAGATAGCCTTTGCCCAATCAAATAAAGAGCTGGCCATACTTCAATTCTCTCAACTGCTGGTTAATCTGAAAACCCAGCTACGGACAGCTTATTTCAATCTTTATTATGAGCATCTGAAGTTGGAAAGTACACAGAAGCAATTAGCATATATGAATGATCTTCTTAGCGCATACAGGGAACAGTCTGCCAAAGGAAATGTATCTCTTAAGGATGAGGTCAGGCTGCAGAGCATAGTTATTCAGCTTAATAATGACAGACTGGAGATCAATAAGAATATTTTCGATCAGCAGCAAAGCCTGAAAGTTTTAACCGGGATTACGGATGACATTGAGCCCCGGCTTTCGGATGATGAGGCAAAGAGAATTCTAACTTCCCAACCTTTTGGGGACGAGAAAGAACTGAAAAGAAAAGCTCTGGAAAATAATGCAGATTACCAATATTATTTAAAATTGATCGATAATAGTAAATTATATGCTCAATGGCAGAAATCCTTAAATGTTCCAGATCTGAACGTTGGGGCGGGATGGGATCAAAACGGAGGAACTTTCAAAAATGAGGTGAATCTGATGATAGAAATTCCTTTGCCTTTATGGAAAGCCAATCAGGGAAATGTAGAAAAAGCGAATTATGCTATTCAGCAAAATCAGAAAAATGCAGATTACCGCAAACTTGATCTGGAAACCCAGATAGAATCTGCTTTTAAAATCTGGAAAAGCCATTATGATCAATTACAGGACATTAAAACCACCGACCTTGACAATATGGATCTGGTGTATAATGGAATGCTTAAAAACTTCAGAAACGGAAATGTAAACCTTATGGAGTTTACAGATTTTATGGATAGTTACAGGCAGACTGCTCTTCAGATCTATGATATGAAAAACGAGGTGATAGAATTTGCAGAACGGCTTAATCAACTAGTACAAACGAAAATCTTCTACTAATAATGAAAAACTACATCATTCCTGTAATAATAATATCCCTGTTTTTTTCCTGTTCAAAAAAGCAAGGGGAAATCATTCCGCAGCCCCAAAAAGGTTTTGAGCTGAGCAATACCATGTTAAAATCGATCTCCGTGGCAAAGGTGGAGGAAAAATATATAGAGGATCAGTATAGTTTCTATGGTAAAATATCAGCTGATAAGAACAGCTACATTGACGTGTATCCTTTGGTGGGAGGAAACGTTCTGAGTGTAAATGTTGAATTGGGTGATCATGTGAGGAAAGGACAGGTTTTGGCGACCATCAGAAGTACGGAGCTGGCAGAAATCCAGAAAGAAGTAAGTGATGCCAAAACAGATTTAGTAGTGGCTCAGAATAACTTACGGGTAGCTAAAGAAATGTATGAAGGCAGGCTGAATACGGAGAAAGATGTTCTTGAGGCCAAAAGTGAATTACAAAAAGCACAGGACCAATTGCAGAGAACTTCGGCTGTAAGCACCGTGTATAATGTTAAAAAAGGAAATATTTACAATGTTGTGGCACCGATCAGCGGATATATCGTTCAAAAGAATATCAATAAAGATATGCAGCTGAGAAGCGACAGAAGCGATAACATCTTCGACGTAGCCAATACCACCAATGTATGGGCCATCATGAATGTCAATGAATCCGATATTGATAAAATAAGCCTGGGAATGAAGGCCGAAGTCTCCACTTTATCATATCCTGACAAAATCTTTTATGGGAAAATTGATAAAATCTTCAAAATCATTGACCCTCAAACCAATGCGATGCAGGCGAGGGTAGTATTGGATAATACGAATGGACTATTGATTCCAGAGAGTAAAGCAACGATTAAAGTCATCAGTTCAGAAAATAATAAGGCGCTCGCAGTTCCTTCCAAAGCTGTGATATTTGATGATAACCGGAGTTTTGTGGTGATCTTCAAATCCAGAACTCATGTGAAGGTTAAAGAAATAAAAATAATGAAACAAGTAGGAGATACCACTTACATCTCGGAAGGATTAACGGAAGGCGAACAAGTCATTATGAACAATCAATTATTGATTTACCGGTCTCTGAACAGCTAAAATCAAAATTTCTTCAACGGCTTTTTTAGGTCATCAAAATCATAGCATGAATAAATTCATCAAAAATATTATTGCCTTTTCATTAAAAAATAAAGCATTTACCTTTATCTGGGTAGCCCTTCTGGCCATTGCAGGCTTTATAAGCTTCAAAAATATGCCGATTGAAGCATTCCCTGATGTAACCAATACTCAGATTGTCATTATTACCCAATGGAACGGAAGAAGTGCGGAAGAGGTCGAACGCTTTGTAACAACACCTATTGAACTGGCAATGAGCCCGGTTCAGAAAAAAACAAGTGTAAGAAGTACGACAATGTTTGGGTTATCCATTGTTAAAATCCTGTTTGATGATGAGGTAGATGATACTTTTGCCAGAAATCAGGTTAATAATCAATTAAGAACAGTAAGCCTTCCCGATGAGGTAGATCCCGAAGTACAGCCGCCTTACGGACCAACCGGTGAGATTTTCAGATATACGCTGGAAAGTAAGACCAAAGATTCCCGTGAATTGCTGACTTTGCAGAATTGGGTGATAGACCGGGCATTGAGAGGAGTTCCCGGAGTTGCCGACATTAATGTCTTCGGAGGACAGGATAAAGTTTTTGAATTGAGTATTGATCCTAGAGCATTAGATAAATACAACCTTACCCCACTTCAGGTTTATGATGCCGTCACAAAAAGTAATCTGAATGTCGGAGGTGATGTGATTGAGAAAAACGGACAGGCTTATGTAGTAAGAGGAATAGGGTTGGTAAAATCAGTCGCTGATATTGGAAATATTACCATCCAGAATGACAGTGGAAATCCGGTGTTGGTTAAAAATGTGGCAGAAGTTCATGAAAGCTCAATGCCGAGAGTAGGGCAGGCCGGGCTGAATCATCACGAAGATACGGTGGAAGGAATTATTGTCATGAGAAAAGGCGAAAACCCCCGTGAGGTTTTGGTAGGAGTAAAAGCTAAAATTAAAGAGCTCAATGAGAAGGTATTGCCGAAAGATGTTAAAATGGTTACTTTCTATGACCGTGACAATCTGATGGATTTTACAACGCGTACCGTAATGCACAACCTGATCGAAGGAATTATTCTGGTTACGTTAATGGTTCTGATTTTTATGGCTGACTGGAGAACAACGTTTATTGTTTCCATCATTATTCCGCTTTCATTATTATTTGCTTTTTTATGCCTGAAAATGGCAGGAATGAGCGCCAATTTACTGTCTTTGGGCGCCGTTGATTTTGGAATTATTATAGACGGAGCCGTCGTTATGGTAGAAGGAATCTTTGTAATGCTCGATCATAAAGCCCACAAATATGGAACGGAAAGGTTTAACAAACTAGCCAAAGCAGGATGGATCAAACAAACCGGAACAGGATTGGGAAAAGCCATTTTCTTTTCAAAATTAATCATCATCACTTCATTGATCCCTATTTTCTCATTCCAGAAAGTAGAAGGGAAAATGTTTTCACCACTGGCTTTTACCTTAGGATTTGCATTAATAGGAGCTTTGATTTTTACCTTGACCTTGGTTCCCGTACTTTCCCATCTTTTATTGAATAAAAATGTAAAAGAAAAGAACAATCCGTTTGTGAATTTCTGGGACAGAATAGTTTTGAAAGGCTTCAGCTATACTTTTAAACATAAAGAAATAAGTTTAATGGTAGCTCTTTCATTTCTGGGAATTACCCTGTTTTCAGGAAAATTTTTGGGAACCGAATTTTTACCCCAGCTGAATGAAGGCTCATTATGGATCACCGCAGAAATGCCAATGAGCTCGTCTTTAAAAGAATCATTGAAAACCGCAGATCTCCTGAAGAAAGATATTATGAGCTTTCCTGAAGTTACGGATGTTTTGGCGCAGACAGGCAGAAGTAATGATGGAACAGACCCAAACGGATTCGGATTTGTACAGTTTGCTGTTAATCTCAAACCCAAAGAAGAATGGAAGAGAAATATCAGCTATGAAGATCTCATCGAAGGAATTGATAAAAAGCTCAGGAGTTATCAGGGAATTACCTTTAATTATTCCCAGCCGATCTCCGATAATGTAGCGGAAGCTGTAGCAGGATTCAAAGCGGAAAACGGAATTAAAATTTATGGAGATAACCTCGAAACACTGGATAAACTGGCGGAAGAAGTTTTAAAAGCCATCAGAAATGTAAACGGAGTAAAGGACCCCGGAATTATTAAAAACATAGGTCAGCCGGAAGTAAGCGTGGTATTGGACAGGGATAAAATGGCGGCATACGGGGTAATGCCCGCAGATGCACAAGCCGTACTGGAAATGGCTTTCGGGGGAAGAACGGCCTCGGAAATGTTCGATGGGGAAAGAAAATTTCCTATTCGCTTACGATATTCGCAGGAATACAGGAAAGATGAAAATGATATTGCTGCATTAATGGTTCCCACCCAGGACGGAACAAAAATCCCTCTCAAAGAGATCAGCAATATCGTTAAAGATAATGGTGCAGCATTTATTTACAGAGATGATATCAAACGATATATCGGAGTGAAATTCTCCATCCGGGACCGGGATTTGGGAAGTACCATTGCAGATGCACAAAAAGAGGTTGCAAAAATTGACCTGCCGGATGGATATTCCATTGGCTGGACAGGGCAGTTCGAAAATCAGCAGAGAGCATCTCATAGATTGGCTCAGGTAGTTCCGGTAAGTATTCTGATGATTTTCTTCCTACTGTTCGTTCTTTTCGGAAACATGAAAGATTCACTGCTGGTATTAGCTAATGTACCTTTTGCGTTGATTGGGGGAATTATTGCACTCCACATCACCGGAATGAATTTTGGAATATCGGCAGGAGTGGGGATGATCGCTTTATTGGGAATCTGCATTCAAAACGGGGTAATTCTCATTTCCGAGTTTCACCAGAATATCAGAAACGGTTTGAATCCGGATGCTGCTATACTGAATGGCGTAAAATCCAGGACAAGACCTGTGGTGATGACTGCTTTAATGGCCTCTATCGGGCTTTTACCAGCGGCATTGTCTACCGGTATCGGTTCTGAATCTCAAAAACCATTGGCTATTGTCATCATCGGCGGCCTGATTACGGCCACGATACTCACATTGCTTATTTTCCCCGTTATTTTCTGGATATTCAACAGGCCGAAAATGAGCGGGAAAATATGATTTTCTTTCATTTATATTAATCTTGTGGCCTGGAATGAATTATTATTTCAGGCTTTTTAATAAAAGGTTTTATAAAGATTTTTTCAATTGAGAAATTTGTGTAAATTTGCAATCTCAATACAGAGAAATATAAGGTTGTAATTCTTTGGATTTTGAATATTAAAACTTTTTTTAACAAAAAGGTTTTGATATTTAAAAAATCGCTATATTTGCAAACCGAAATTTTGAATAAACAATAAATAAATAATTTTAAATCATGGCAAAGGAAACGTTTAATCGTAACAAACCACACTTGAACATTGGTACTATTGGTCACGTTGACCATGGTAAAACTACTCTTACTGCTGCAATCAGTAGCGTATTAGCTAACAAGGGTCTTGCTGAGAAAAAAGACTTCTCTTCTATTGACTCTGCTCCAGAAGAAAAAGAAAGAGGTATCACTATTAATACAGCTCACATTGAGTACGAAACTGAAAAACGTCACTATGCACACGTTGACTGTCCAGGTCACGCTGACTATGTAAAGAACATGGTAACTGGTGCTGCTCAGATGGATGGAGCTATCTTAGTATGTGCTGCAACTGATGGACCAATGCCTCAAACTAGAGAGCACATCCTACTTTGCCGTCAGGTAAACGTACCAAGAATCGTTGTTTTCATGAACAAGGTTGATATGGTGGATGATGCTGAATTATTAGAGCTTGTTGAGCTTGAACTTAGAGATTTATTATCTACTTACGAATATGACGGAGATAACTCTCCAGTAATCCAGGGATCTGCTCTTGGTGCTCTTAACGGAGATGAGAAGTGGGTTAAAACTGTAGAAGAATTAATGGATGCTGTTGATACTTGGATCGAGCAACCGGTAAGAGATCAGGATAAGCCATTCTTGATGCCAATCGAAGACGTATTCTCTATTACAGGTAGAGGTACTGTAGCAACTGGTAGAATCGAGGCTGGAGTTATCAATACTGGTGATGCTGTAGACATCGTAGGTATGGGTGACGAGAAGTTAACTTCTACTGTAACTGGGGTTGAGATGTTTAGAAAAATCCTAGACAGAGGTGAAGCTGGTGATAACGTAGGTCTATTGTTGAGAGGTATTGAAAAAACTGACATCAAGAGAGGTATGGTAATCGCTAAAGCTGGATCTGTAACTCCACACAAAAAATTCAAAGCTGAGGTTTATATCCTTTCTAAAGAAGAAGGTGGACGTCACACTCCATTCCACAACAAATACCGTCCTCAGTTCTACGTAAGAACTACTGACGTTACAGGTGAGATCTTCTTACCAGAAGGTGTAGAAATGGTAATGCCTGGTGATAACTTAACAATCACTGTAGAATTGTTACAACCAATCGCTCTTAACGTAGGTCTTAGATTTGCGATCAGAGAAGGAGGTAGAACAGTTGGTGCTGGTCAGGTTACTGAAATCTTAGACTAATCATTTAGTATAAATAAAAGTTCCGTAAGGAAGCTTACGGAACTTTTTAATCTACGGGCATCGTCCAATGGTAGGATACCGGTCTCCAAAACCGTTGATCAGGGTTCGAATCCTTGTGCCCGTGCAAATATAAATTATGAGTTCATTTATCGATTTTTTAAAAGGTTCTTATAACGAATTCAGACATAAAGTTGAATGGCCAAAGTGGAGTGACTTGCAGTCTTCTACAATTGTAGTAACCATTGCAACTGTGATCCTTGCGTTATTCACCTTTGGAGTTGATGAATTGTTTTCGAAAGCAATCAGCAACATAATAGGAATGCTAATTAACGTGTTCAACTAACAAAAAAGTATTTTCCCATAATGAGCGAATTGAAATGGTATGTGCTGAAAGCAATCAGCGGACAGGAAAATAAAGTGAAAAACTATATTGAGACGGAAATCAAACGTTTAGGGTTTGAGCAGTACGTTACTCAGGTGGTTATTCCTATGGAAAAGGTTATCCAACTTAGAAACGGTAAGAAAGTTCCTAAGGAAAGACCTTATTATCCTGGTTACCTGATGATCGAAGCTGATCTGATGGGAGAAATTCCTCATATTATTAAAAATATCCCTGGAGTTATCTCATTCTTGAGCTTAACGAAAGGTGGAGATCCTGTTCCGATGAGAAAATCTGAAGTGAACAGAATGTTGGGAAGAATGGATGAGCTTTCAGAATTTGCTACCGATGTTGAAATCCCTTACGTAGTAGGAGAAAACGTTAAAGTAATTGACGGACCATTCAACGGATTCAACGGAACTGTAGAAAAAATCCTTGAGGACAAGAAGAAGATTGAAGTTTCTGTACTGATCTTCGGAAGAAAGACTCCAATGGAATTGAGCTATATGCAGGTAGAGAAAATCTAAGAAATATTTATTCAATATATAAAAAAGACCACTTATTAAATTGAGTGGTCTTTTTTGTTTTACTGTATTTTTTTATAATTTCTGATGTATTTTATGAATAATCATTCGCTTATAAAAATAGAGTAGTATTAAAAATAGAGCGAAAATTAGTTTTTAATTTTATAATATTTATCTCTTAGGAATTATGTAAAAGTATTTATTTTGAAATCTTTCTAAAAATCAACACATTCCGTTTGCTATTTCAAAAATATTTTATAATTTTGCAGTCCGAAAAGTAGGTTTATCTAATGTGAGAATGGATAACCTGCTGAATAATAATGCTTCCAAACTCATTAATTATTCAAACTTAAAAAACAAAAAATGGCTAAGAAAGTCTTTAAAATGGTAAAGCTTCAGGTGAAAGGAGGGGCAGCAAACCCGTCTCCGCCAGTAGGTCCGGCATTAGGTTCTGCAGGTGTAAACATCATGGAGTTTTGTAAGCAATTTAACGGAAGAACTCAGGACAAGCCAGGGCAAGTTTTACCTGTAGTAATTACAGTATACGAGGACAAATCTTTTGAATTCGTTATTAAAACTCCACCTGCAGCAATCCAGTTAATGGATGCGGCTAAGATCAAAGGAGGTTCCGGTGAACCAAACAGAAACAAAGTAGGTTCTGTATCTTGGGATCAGGTAAAGAAAATCGCTGAAGATAAAATGGCAGACCTTAACTGCTTTACAATGGATTCAGCTGTTTCTATGGTTGCAGGTACTGCAAGATCTATGGGATTAAGAGTAACAGGAACGAAACCAACTTTTAACGCTTAAAACTTAAAGAAATGGCAAAATTAACGAAAAAGCAAAAGGAAGCTTTAAGCAAAGTAGAGAAAGGTAGAATTTATAACCTTGAAGAAGGTTCAGCTCTTGTAAAAGAAGTTAACACTGCAAAATTTGATGCTTCTGTAGATATCGCTGTAAGACTGGGAGTAGATCCAAGAAAAGCGAACCAAATGGTAAGAGGGGTAGTATCTCTTCCGCACGGTACTGGTAAAGATGTTAAAGTATTAGCTCTTGTTACACCGGATAAAGAAGCTGAAGCTAAAGAAGCTGGTGCAGACTATGTAGGTCTTGACGAATATTTAGATAAAATCAAAAACGGTTGGACAGATGTAGACGTTATCGTTACTATGCCTGCTGTAATGGGTAAATTAGGACCTTTAGGTAGAGTTTTAGGACCAAGAGGTTTAATGCCAAACCCTAAATCAGGTACTGTAACTATGGAGATCGGTAAAGCGGTTTCTGAAGTGAAGTCTGGTAAAATCGATTTCAAAGTAGATAAATATGGTATCGTTCACGCAGGAATCGGAAAAGTATCTTTTGATGCTGCTAAATTGAAAGAAAATGCTCAGGAATTAATCCAGACATTGATCAAAATGAAGCCGACTGCTGCTAAAGGAACTTACGTAAAAAGCATCTACCTGTCTTCTACAATGAGCCCGGGTATTGCAATCGATACTAAATCTGTTAACTAATATTAAATCCTTAAGACAATGACAAAAGACCAAAAAGTTGTAGCAATACAAGAGATCAAAGACTTGCTTCAGGATGCAAAAGTAGTATATGTAGCAGATCTGGAAGGGTTGAACGCTGCTAAATCTTCAGATTTCAGAAGACAGGCTTTCAAACAAAATATCAAAGTAAAAGTAGTAAAAAACACACTTTTACAAAAAGCAATGGAGCAAATCGACGGAGTAGATTACTCTGAGATGTTCCCGACCTTCAAAGGGAATTCAGCGATCTTGATCTCTGAAACGGCAAACGCTCCTGCAAAATTAATCCAAGGGTTCAGAAAGAAAGAAGAAAAGCCGGCTTTAAAATCTGCTTACCTTCAGGAAACTTTCTACGTTGGTGACAACAACCTAGACGCGTTGGCAAACATCAAGTCTAGAGAAGAAATGATCGGTGAAATCATCGGATTACTTCAGTCTCCAATCCAGAGAGTTGTTTCTGCTCTTCAAAACAAACCTGAAACAGTAGAAGCTAAAGCTGAAGAAGCTGCACCTGCTGTGGAAGAAACTTCTGCTGCTGAAGCTCCGGAAGCTCCTGCTGCAGAAAGCACTGACGAAACGCCAGCTGCTGAATAATTACACTCAAAAAATTAAATAAATAATCAACAAAAACATTACAACAATGTCAGATTTAAAAAATTTAGCTGAAACGCTAGTAAACTTAACAGTAAAAGACGTAAATGAATTAGCTGCTATCCTTAAGGATGAGTACGGAATTGAGCCAGCTGCTGCTGCTGTAGTAGTTGCAGGTGGAGCTGCAGGAGGTGATGCTGCTGAAGAAAAAACTGAATTCGACGTAATTCTTAAGTCTGCAGGTGCTTCTAAATTGGCTATCGTTAAATTAGTAAAAGATTTAACTGGTGCTGGTCTTAAAGAAGCTAAAGATATCGTAGACGGTGCTCCAGCTCCAATCAAAACTGGTGTATCTAAAGACGAAGCTGAAGCTCTTAAGAAGCAATTAGAAGAAGCTGGTGCTGAAGTAGAATTGAAATAATTCAATTGAACTCCAAAATATAAGCCTGAGCAATTTGCTCAGGCTTTTTTTATTCCCATATTGTCAGTTCAAACCAAGTATACTGACGCCTGTATAGCATGAATTAAACCACTCGGAAGTTTTTTTCCTTATGCTTAACATTCTTGTTAATTATAACAGCGGAAAACTCTGTAATCCCCTGCAGACAAGATCTATATTGTGATATTTATTTTGTTGGATTGTCTTCCGATAGTTAAAAAAGTAGATGTATTTTTTTTTTAACATAAATCTTTGATACTGATGTTATTTAAATCAGTAATTTTGGGAAAAATTAACAATAAGTATGTATGGAAAATTTATTATCGGACTTTAATATTAAAAAAAGCACTAATATTAAAAAGTTTTTTTTAATGGTGGCAGTACTATCTGTTTTCTTCCTGAAAGCTCAGAATCCTGCTTTAGAAATGGCTGATGGTGATGGAAATCCCACTGCCAATGTGACGAATGTCGTTAGTAATACGACGATAAGACTAAGGAATAATACCAATAATCCTACAGGGAATACGTTTGCTACTTATGCAAATCCCACTGCCCTGAATGTTACGTATACTTTAAGTAATCAGCAATATACGCAGGCCAACTTTGCAGGATATAACGGAGCTGTATTTATGGGATATCCCGGAGAACCTATTCTGACTTTAATGAATGCTTTTGGGAATACCACTGCAAGCACTCCTTTTACAAGTCAAGGTGCACCAGTTGGGAATGGAATTGATATTACAGCTAACCGGGCGGTAAATTTCTTTACGAATGTTCAACCTTTAACTACGGCAGCCAGAGCGACGAATCAAAGATGGCAAATGGCGGACTTAACTCTGACCTTTAGCAGAGCGGTTACTAATCCATATTTACAGATCAATGCACTAGGTGGTACTTCTAATGGGCAGAACTATACTACTGAATTCGATTATGTGTCATCTAATGTACCGGTTACCTTTTCTAAAGTTTCGGGGACGGCTCTTTTGAATATTACCTCTACGCAGATTCTAAATTCAGCCGCAACACCGGATGGAGCAGCAGCTAATGCATCAAGGGGTACTGTACAGGTTATTGGGACAGGTATTACCACACTTACTTTAAGAGTATATATGCGTGGTGGAACCGCCAATACCGGAACCAACTGGCATGGATCAACGACTACAGCCGGTGAAGGTTTTATGATTGGTGCTACCGTTGCGGAATCTAATCTTAACGTCACAAAAACAGTGAACAATCCTTCACCTAATGTAGGAAGCAATGTCACTTTTACTATTACGGCTAATAATACAGGAGCATCAAATAATACGAATGTTTTAGTTAATGATATCCTTCCTTCAGGATATACTTTCGTGAGTGCTACACCCTCTGTGGGGACGTATAATAGTGTAACCGGAGTATGGACGATAGGAACTTTGAATTCTGGTGGAAGCGCTACACTAAATATTGTTGCTACTGTTAAAAGCACAGGTAGCTATTTGAATACTGCGACAATTTCAGGGGATCTGCCCGATCCGGATACAACTAATAACACGGCAAGTGTAGCACCTACACCTGTTATTGTAGATACAGATGGAGATGGAATTAATAATGTATCTGATCTGGATGATGATAATGATGGGATTTTGGATAATGTAGAATGTTCAGGTAATAACATTGTTACTAACGGAACCTTTACTGGTAATGCTAATGGTTGGACTTTAGCTACTGGATGGGGATATGATGGTGTAGGCGCAATAACGATAGTTAATAATAGTGTGACGGATGTAGATGCTTCCCAAACTTTGAATAATCTTACAAAAACTAATAATACGATTCCTCTTTCACTTACCGTGGGTGCCCAAGATGGTACTAATGCAGCTGGATCAACAGCAAGTTTACAAATTATACTCAACGGGACTTTGTATGCTACAATTAATAATGGTACCACAAGAAGTACAGGTACAAATAATGTCACCATTACCTTGGCTAATGGAGCTACCTCGACTTTTACACCATTTACGACTGCTAATGTTACGGGTTTCACAACACAGACTTTTACCCTTAATATTCCTAATACCAGCATTCCGGATACCTCTACTTTGATATTCAGATCTACCAATGCACTGGACGACTGGTCTTTGGATAACATTTCTGTTTTAGCATTTACTTGCGACTTTGATGGAGACGGAACTCAAAATCATCTGGATCTGGATTCTGACGGAGACGGTTGTTACGATGCCCTTGAAGGTGATGAGAATGTACTAGCTTCACAATTGAACCCTAATGGAAGTATTGCCGGAGCCGTTGATGCTCAGGGAGTGCCTGCTCTTGTAAACACTGGCGGAGCAGCAGACTCAGGCTCAGATCAAGGTCAAGGAGTAGGAACCTCAGCCAACGCAAGCATTCAGGATATTCAATGCTTAACAGGTTTTGGATGTACAAATAATATGTACCTTTCCCAGACAAATACCTTATATAATGTGAATACTTCAACCAATCCGTTCACATATACCCAAATTGGACCTAGTGCAGCATCAAATTATAATGCAATAGGCATTAACCCGCTTGATGGCTTCATGTATGGAATGATTGCTAACTCCAATACGGTCATCCGTATCAATGCGGATGGTACCTATAATACTCTTGGTGCTGTAACAGGATTGCCGGCCGCTGTTATTTATAATGCCGGAGAAATTGATAACCTGGGGAACTACTATGTAAAAATAAATACCAGCAATAACCAGCTCTACAGGATAAATCTTACAACATTAACGGCTACGTTGATTACCCTAACGGCAAGTATTAACCTTCCTGATATCGCATATAATGTGAGTACAGGCCTTTTATATGGGGTGAATTCAACGAACGGGCAGTTGGTTTCCATTAATCCTACTACAGGAGCGGTTACGGCAATTGGAATTACACCGGGAGCAGTGAATTTTGGAGCTATGTTTGGTTCCAGTACGGGTGAGATGTATGGGGTTGATAATGCAGGAGGTTTTTATCAGTTCAACCTTTCAAACGGACAAAGAGTGTTGATTTCCAGTGCTCCTGCGAGTTCGGCAAATGACGGGGCGCATTGTGTAACCACACCTATCACATTCAGTGCAGACCTTGTTGTTACTAAAACAGACGGAGTTGGTAATTATATTCCTGGTACTACAACTACCTATACTATTGTGGCAAGCAATAGTGGTCCTTTCGGAGTGCTTGGAGCTACGGTTTCAGATCCTGTACCGGCAGGAATTCCGGCCGCTAATGTAAGCTATACTGCTGCTGTAGCCGGAGGCGCTACCACTTCTGTGACGGGAACTCAGACAGGTGCCATCAATGATATCATCAGTCTTCCTGTTGGAGGAACGGTTACCTATACAGTAACAATTACTATTCCTGCTACCTATAACGGAAATCTTGTGAATACGGTTACCATAACTTCTCCTTCAAACTCAACAGATACCAACTCTGCCAATAATACGGCTACTGATACGGATCTTCAGACAGCATGCTACAGACCTGCTGTAACTGCCGGAACGATATTGAATACCAATCACGGAATTACCTCTCTGGGAAGAGCCGGAGTCAATAATAGTAACTGGCCTATGGTGAGAAAAGGAGCATGGACGGCTCTTGAAGCCAAAACCAAAGGATTTGTTCTGAACAGGCTGACTACAGCACAGATCGCTGCTATTCCTGCTGCAGATCTTGTAGAAGGGATGATGGTGTACAACGTTACACTGGACTGTCTTCAGGTAAATACCACAGGAACTCCTGCGGGATGGGCTTGCTTTAATACACAAACATGTCCTTAAATTTTATAGGTAATAATTAAAATTGAAAATCAACATGAAAAATATATTCATACTTATCGCAGCATTATTTTTTAATAGTTTTTCTGCACAAGTTGCAATCGGAAAAACATCTGTGGCTTCGCCTTCGGTTTCCTTGGATTTCGGAACTGCAAACAGAGGGATGATTCTTCCATGGGTGAATTCAACCGGAGCTGTGACTGGAGTTGTAAACGGAACCATGGTGTATGACCTTACTGACAAAAAAGTAAAAGTAAAATATGCTTCAGGCTGGAAAGATCTTTCAATAGATACTACCGGAACTACAGTAGACCCCTTAACCAGTGTAGATGGTGTTACCATCCAAAATGCGGCTTCAGAAACTGCTACGGCAAAAACGGCTATCGGAACTCCAACTGCAACTCCGGGTATTTTGGTACTGGAAGATACAAACAAAGCAATGGTACTTCCTAAGGTGGCAAGTCCGCATCTTAACATCATTAATCCGGCTCCCGGGATGATGGTTTATGATACAACCGCCAAGCTTTTGGCTGTTTTCAATGGAAGTGTCTGGACGTTCTGGAAACAATAGACCATAGTATAGTAAAAATTTAAACCGCTTCATTCGGAAGCGGTTTTTTTATTTGTGAATGTGGATAGCTTTTTGTATCTTTGCTCCTCTTTTGGCGCGAATAATTGTTTGTAAATCTGTAAAATACTAGAAATCAACTCTTTCATTACAATGAAAGGGATTTCGTGTATATAGATATTTCGGCTAATTTTTGCCTCAAAAGTAATAAAAATATTTTGCATTACGCTGTGAAAAGATATACCAGTGTTGCAGTTAGGAATTAGATTTTAAGAATAAAGAAAAAAAGAATAAAGACTATTTCTAATAGCGCCAAACATTTGAAGTCGTTTATCTTTTCTCTCTCCTCTTTTCTCTGTTCCTGATATTTTTTAATAAATCAAAATATTTTTTAACCCCTTTCTTAAAAGTTTTATGAGTAAAACAACAGCAACAGCTCAGGGAAATCAGAGAATTAATTTCTCATCAGCGAAAGGAAAAATCATTACTCCGGACTTCCTGGATATCCAGATCGAGTCGTTTAAAGAATTTTTCCAGCTTGATACACTTCCTGAAGACAGAAGGAGCGAAGGTTTATACAAAACCTTCCAGGAAAACTTCCCTATTACGGATTCAAGAAACCAATTCGTATTAGAATTCCTAGACTATCTGGTAGATTCTCCACGTTATTCAATCGATGAGTGTGTGGAAAGAGGTTTAACGTATTCAGTTCCTCTGAAAGCAAGACTTAAATTGTATTGTACAGACCCTGAACACGAAGATTTCCAAACCGTAGTTCAGGATGTATATTTAGGCCCGGTTCCATACATGACGCCTAGTGGATCTTTCATCATCAATGGTGCTGAAAGAGTTATCGTTACTCAGTTACACCGTTCACCTGGTGTATTCTTCGGGCAAACGTACCACGCTAACGGAACTAAATTATACTATTCAAGAATTATCCCTTTCAAAGGATCTTGGATGGAATTTACTACCGATATCAACAGCGTAATGTACGCGTATATCGACCGTAAGAAAAAATTACCATTAACCACTTTATTAAGAGCGATCGGATATGAGTCTGATAAGGATATCCTTCAGATCTTCGACCTTGCTGAAGAAGTAAAAGTTTCTAAAGCTGCCCTTAAAAAAGTAGAAGGAAGAACATTAGCTGCGAGAGTATTGAACACATGGTTCGAAGACTTCGTAGATGAAGATACAGGGGAAGTAGTTTCTATCGAAAGAAATGAGATCATCCTGGATAGAGAAACCGTTCTTGAAAAAGAACATTTAGACCTTATTTTGGATGCTGGTGTGAAATCAATTCTGATCCACAAAGAAAACAGCAATGAATTCTCTATCATCCAGAATACATTACAAAAAGATCCTACCAACTCTGAAAAAGAAGCGGTAGAATACATCTATCGTCAGTTAAGAAATGCAGATCCGCCAGATGAGGAAACGGCAAGAGGAATCATTGAAAAATTATTCTTCTCTGAGCAAAGATACTCACTGGGTGAAGTAGGACGTTACAGACTGAACAAAAAATTAGGTCTTAACATCCCTACAACTACTGAAGTTCTTACCAAAGAAGATATCATTGCAATCGTAAGACATCTTATTGAACTTGTAAACTCTAAAGCTGAGGTTGATGATATCGACCACCTTTCTAACAGAAGAATTAAAACTGTTGGAGAGCAATTGGCTGGGCAGTTTGGAGTAGGTCTTTCAAGAATTGCAAGAACGATCAAAGAAAGAATGAACGTTAGAGATAACGAAATCTTCACCCCTCTTGATCTTGTTAATGCGAAGACTTTAACATCTGTTATCAACTCATTCTTTGGTACCAACCAGCTTTCTCAGTTCATGGACCAGACCAACCCATTGTCAGAAATTACTCACAAGAGAAGATTATCTGCACTAGGGCCTGGAGGTTTATCAAGAGAAAGAGCAGGTTTCGAGGTTCGAGACGTTCACCATACGCACTACGGAAGAATTTGTCCGATTGAAACTCCGGAGGGACCGAACATCGGTTTGATTTCTTCTCTAGGTATTTATGCAAAAATCAATACTTTAGGTTTCATTGAAACTCCATACAGAAAAGCAGAAAACGGTAAAATTGATTTGAATTCAGATCCGATTTACCTAAATGCTGAAGATGAAGAAGCAAAAGTAATTGCTCAGGCAAACGTTGAAATGAACGATGATGGTACGATCAGTACAGACAGAGTAATTGCAAGATTGGATGGTGACTATCCGGTAGTGGAGCCTAATCAGGTAGACCTTATCGACGTTGCACCAAACCAGATCTCCGGTATTTCCGCTTCATTGATTCCTTTCTTGGAGCATGATGATGCGAACCGTGCGTTGATGGGATCAAACATGATGCGTCAGGCAGTTCCTTTGTTGAAGCCACAAGCTCCAATCGTAGGTACAGGTCTGGAACAACAAGTGGCAAAAGATTCAAGAATCTTGATCAATGCTGAAGGTACAGGTATCGTAGAATATGTAGATGCTGACAAGATCGTTATCAAATATGAAAGAAGCGAAGATGAGGATTTAGTACAATTCGAATCCGCTACTAAAACATATAACCTTACTAAGTTCAGAAAAACCAACCAAAGTACAACGATTACCCTAAGACCAAACGTAAGAGTTGGAGATACAGTAGAGAAAGGACAGGTACTATGTGACGGTTATGCTACTGAAAACGGAGAATTGGCTCTTGGTAGAAACTTAGTGGTTGCGTTCATGCCTTGGAAAGGATACAACTTCGAGGATGCGATCGTAATCAATGAAAAAGTAGTACGTGAAGACTGGTTTACTTCCATCCACGTAGATGAATACTCTCTTGAAGTTCGTGATACCAAATTAGGTATGGAAGAATTAACAGCGGATATTCCAAACGTTTCTGAAGAAGCTACCAAAGATCTTGATGAGAATGGTATGATCAGAATCGGTGCGGAAGTGAAGCCTGGAGATATCATGATAGGTAAGATCACTCCAAAAGGAGAATCAGATCCTACTCCGGAAGAAAAACTTTTGAGAGCGATCTTCGGTGATAAAGCAGGTGATGTGAAAGATGCATCATTAAAAGCGGACTCTTCATTAAGAGGGGTGGTGATCGATAAGAAATTGTTCTCAAGAAATATTAAAGATAAAAAGAAAAGAACTGAAGAAAAACTTAAGCTTGAAGAAATTGAAAACACTTACAAAGCTAAGTTTGATGATTTGAGAAACACGTTAATTGAAAAATTAAATACACTTGTAAGCGGTAAAACTTCTCAGGGAGTGAAAAACGACCTTGATGAAGAAATCATCGGTAAAGGAGTGAAGTTTACTCATAAATTATTGACATCAGTTGAAGATTACGTAAACGTTAGTGGTTCAGACTGGACAGTTGATGCTGATAAGAATGAATTGATCAAGCAATTAATTCACAATTACAAAATCAAGTACAACGATATCCAAGGAGTTAAAAACCGTGAGAAATTTGCAGTTTCTATCGGGGATGAACTTCCTGCAGGTATCATGAAGCTGGCTAAAGTATACATCGCTAAGAAACGTAAGCTGAACGTAGGAGATAAAATGGCAGGACGTCACGGTAACAAAGGTATCGTTTCAAGAATTGTTCGTGAAGAAGATATGCCATTCCTTGAAGACGGAACACCGGTAGATATCGTATTGAATCCACTTGGGGTACCTTCCCGTATGAACATCGGTCAGATTTATGAAACAGTTCTTGGATGGGCTGGTCAGAAATTAGGATTGAAGTTCGCTACACCAATCTTCGATGGAGCAAGTCTTGATCAGATCACTGAATACACAGATAAAGCTGGTCTTCCTAGATTTGGTAACACTCACCTTTATGATGGAGGTACCGGGGAAAGATTTACTCAGCCTGCAACGGTAGGGGTAATCTACATGTTGAAACTAGGACACATGGTGGATGATAAGATGCACGCACGTTCTATTGGTCCTTACTCATTGATTACTCAGCAGCCGTTAGGAGGTAAAGCTCAGTTCGGAGGTCAGAGATTCGGGGAGATGGAGGTTTGGGCTCTTGAAGCATTCGGAGCATCCAATATCCTAAGAGAAATCCTGACTGTGAAATCGGATGACGTGATTGGTAGAGCGAAAACTTATGAAGCGATCGCGAAAGGAGAAGCAATGCCTGAACCAGGTATTCCGGAATCTTTCAACGTATTACTTCACGAGCTACAAGGTCTTGGATTAGACGTAAGATTGGAGGAGTAAATTAAAAGATTTAATTATTAAAAAATTAAAGAATTAATGAACTCCGAGATGATAAGAGCGAAAGTAATTTTTAAATCTTTCAATCTTTTAATCTTTTAATCAAAATAAAAATTATGTCAAATAAAAATAAATCAAGTAGATTTAATAAAATAACCATCGGTTTAGCTTCACCGGAATCTATTCTTCAGGAATCGAGAGGAGAGGTTTTAAAACCGGAAACTATTAACTACAGAACGCACAAGCCTGAAAGAGACGGGTTGTTCTGTGAAAAAATATTTGGTCCTGTAAAGGATTACGAATGTGCTTGTGGTAAATATAAGAGAATCCGTTATAAAGGGATCGTTTGTGACCGTTGTGGGGTAGAAGTTACTGAGAAAAAAGTAAGAAGAGAGAGAATCGGGCACATCAACCTTGTCGTTCCAATTGCGCACATTTGGTATTTCCGTTCATTGCCAAACAAAATCGGATACCTTTTAGGAATTCCTTCTAAGAAATTAGATATGATCATCTACTACGAAAGATATGTAGTGATTCAGCAAGGTATTGCTAAAAAATTAGACGGTTCTGATTTTGAACATATGGAATTCTTAACAGAAGAAGAGTACCTTGATATCATGGAAACTCTTCCTGTGGAAAACCAGTATCTTGATGATTCAGATCCAAACAAATTCATCGCCAGAATGGGTGCTGAAGCTGTTGAGGATCTATTAAAAAGAATCGATCTTGATGCATTGTCTTTCGACTTAAGACACAAAGCTCACAACGAAGGTTCTAAGCAAAGAAGAACTGAGGCTTTAAAAAGATTGAACGTTGTAGAAGCATTGAGAGGTGCTAATACAAGAATGATCAACAAGCCTGAGTGGATGATCATGCGTGTGCTTCCTGTTATCCCGCCAGAACTAAGACCATTGGTTCCATTGGATGGAGGACGTTTCGCCACTTCCGATTTGAATGACCTTTATAGAAGAGTAATTATCAGAAATAACCGTTTGAAGAGATTATTGGAGATCAAAGCTCCGGAAGTAATCTTGAGAAACGAGAAGCGTATGCTTCAGGAATCAGTAGATTCATTATTCGATAATACAAGAAAATCTTCAGCAGTAAAATCTGAATCCAACAGACCACTGAAATCCCTTTCAGATTCATTGAAAGGTAAGCAAGGTCGTTTCCGTCAGAACTTATTAGGAAAAAGGGTTGACTACTCTGCGCGTTCGGTAATTGTTGTAGGTCCAAACTTACAGCTTCACGAGTGCGGTATTCCTAAAGATATGGCTGCGGAATTGTACAAACCGTTTATCATTAGAAAACTAATCGAAAGAGGTATTGTAAAAACAGTAAAATCTGCGAAGAGAATTATTGATAGAAAAGAACCTGTAGTATATGATATCCTTGAAAACGTGATGAAAGGTCACCCGGTACTATTGAACAGGGCACCTACGCTTCACAGATTGGGTATTCAGGCTTTCCAACCTAAGATGATCGAAGGTAAAGCTATCCAACTACACCCGTTAGTAACAACGGCATTCAACGCCGACTTCGATGGTGACCAGATGGCGGTACACTTACCATTAGGACCAGAAGCGATCCTTGAAGCTCAGTTATTGATGTTAGGTTCTCAGAATATCTTGAACCCAGCAAACGGTTCTCCTATTACCGTACCTTCTCAGGACATGGTACTTGGTCTGTATTTCATGACTAAAGAAGCTAGTTCTACTGAAGAGTACAAGGTAAAAGGTGAAGGTTTAGCATTCTATTCTCCTGAAGAAGCAGAAATTGCTTATGCGGAAGGAAAAGTTTCTTTAAATGCTAAGGTAAGATGTAAACTACCGGTTAAAGAAAACGGAGAATTAGTAACAAGATTAATTGAAACTACAGTAGGTAGAATTCTATTCAACCAGATTGTACCTAAACAGGTAGGATATATCAATGAACTTTTAACTAAAAAGTCATTGAGAAACGTTATCGGTAAGATCCTTGCTGATACAGACTTCCCTACAACCGTGAAGTTCTTGGATGCCATGAAAGATCTGGGATATTCAAACGCGTTCAAAGGAGGTCTTTCATTCTCATTAGGAGACATCGTGGTTCCTGCTGAGAAGAAGCAGATGATTGCTCAGGCTGTTGAAAATGTGGATGAAATTAGAGCCAACTATAACATGGGTCTTATTACAGATACAGAACGTTATAACCAGGTAATCGACGTTTGGACAAACACCAACGCTGGATTAACTGAAATGATCATGAGCAGAATGAAGTCTGACCAAGGTGGATTCAACTCTGTATATATGATGCTTGACTCTGGAGCAAGGGGATCTAAAGAACAGATCCGTCAGTTATCAGGGATGAGAGGTTTGATGGCAAAACCACAAAAAGCCGGATCTACCGGAGCGGAGATCATCGAAAACCCGATCGTTGCGAACTTTAAAGAAGGTCTTTCCATCCTTGAATACTTTATCTCTACCCACGGTGCACGTAAAGGTCTTGCGGATACCGCTCTTAAGACAGCCGATGCCGGTTACTTAACGAGAAGATTGGTAGACGTTGCACAAGATGTTATCGTTACAGAAGACGATTGTGGTACTTTAAGAGGTACTGAAGTTACTGCACTTAAGAAAAATGACGAGATCGTTGAAAAAATTTCTGAAAGAATCTTAGGTAGAGTTTCTCTTCATAACATTTATGATCCTGAAACAGACGAATTAATCGCTGAAGCAGACCAGGTAATCAACGAAGTATTGGCGAAGAGAATCGAAGAGGCAGGATTAGAAGCAGTTGAGGTTCGTTCACCATTAACTTGTGAAGCAAAGAAAGGTATCTGTGCGAAATGTTACGGAAGAAACTTGGCAACAGGTAAAGTAATCCACATGGGAGAAGCGGTAGGTGTAATTGCAGCACAATCCATCGGGGAACCGGGAACTCAGTTAACATTGAGAACCTTCCACCAAGGGGGTACTGCAGGAAACGTATCAGAAAACCCTTCAATTGTGGCAAGAAGAGACGGTATCGTTGAAATGGATGAAGTAAGAACCATTACTTCTGAAGATGAAAATGGTAACACCGCTGAGGTTGTAGTTTCCCGTTCAACAGAATTCAGATTGGTTGCGGACAACGAAACAAGAACTCCGCTAATGGTTGCCAACGTTCCTTACGGTTCCGTATTGGCAGTGAAGCCTGGTGATAAAGTGAAGAAAGGAGATCTGATCTGTAAGTGGGATCCGTATAACGCGGTTATCATTGCTGAAACATCAGGTAAGGTAGAATATGAAGATATCATCCAAGGGGTTTCATTCCAGCTTGAAATTGACGAACAAACAGGATTCGAAGAAAAAGTAATCTCTGAATCAAGAAATAAGAAAGCCGTACCTACATTAAGAGTAGTAGATTCTAAAGGAGTTGAGCAAAAAGCTTACAACTTACCGGTAGGAGCTCACTTAATGGTTAATGACGGTGAAAAAATCAAAGCAGGTAAAATCTTAATCAAGATCCCGAGAAAATCTGCAAAAGCAGGGGATATCACCGGAGGTCTTCCGAGAGTTACCGAATTATTCGAAGCAAGAAACCCTTCAAACCCGGCGGTGGTTACAGAAATCGATGGGGTAGTTTCTTACGGAAAAATTAAGAGAGGTAACAGAGAACTTATTGTTGAAGCGAAAACTGGAGAAAGAAAAGTGTACTTAGTAAAACTATCTAACCAGATCCTTGTTCAGGAGAATGACTTCGTAAGAGCAGGAGCGCCGCTTTCTGATGGTTCTATTACACCGGAAGATATTTTGAGAATTAAAGGTCCAACTGCGGTTCAGGAATATCTTGTTAATGAGATCCAGGAAGTTTACCGTCTGCAAGGGGTGAAAATTGACGATAAGCACTTCGAAATCATCGTAAGACAGATGATGACGAAAGTAGAGATCGTTGATGGAGGTGATACTCAATTCCTTGAAGGTGCTTTAGAGCATAAGTATGATTTCTTAGAAGAAAACAACAGAGTATTCGGTCTTAAAGTAGTTGTAGACGCTGGAGATTCTAAAGAATTCAAGCCAGGTCAGATGATTACGGCAAGAGAATTAAGAGACGAAAACTCTAAGCTGAAACGTGAAGATCAAGCTTTAGTGGTGGTAAGAGAAGCACTTCCTGCTACGGCAACGCCAGTATTACAGGGTATTACAAGAGCCGCTCTTCAAACTAAATCATTCATGTCTGCGGCATCGTTCCAGGAGACTACGAAAGTACTTAACGAGGCAGCGGTTGCAGGTAAAGTGGATGATCTGAACGGTCTTAAAGAAAATGTAATTGTAGGACACAGAATTCCGGCAGGTACAGGTCTTAAAGAATATCAGAATGTAATCGTTGGTTCTAAGAAAGAATTCGAGGATATTAACTAAAATTTTAATTATAGATTACGGATTTTAAATTTTAAATGATTTATATTCGTAGTCTATAATTTAAGATATAAAAATTAAAATTTTTTAAAAAAACATGGACAATCAAAATCAAAATCAAGACGGAAACATCAACATCGAATTGAACGAAATGGTAGCTGCTGGGATCTATGCTAACTTAGCATTGGTAAATCACTCTCCATCTGAGTTTGTAGTAGATTTCATCCAATTAATGCCTGGTGTTCAGCAAGCTAAAGTAAGATCAAGAGTTATTCTTGCTCCGCTTCACGCTAAAAGAGTATTAAGTGCTCTTCAACAAAATATTGCTAACTACGAACAACAATTCGGAGAAATCAAAGAAGTTGAGCCTTTCGTATTAGGTGGTAATAACGTACAAGCTTAAGATTTTTTTTAAATAAATCATAAAATGCCTCAGTTTACTGAGGCATTTTTCTTATGTAGTATTTTTAATTTTTCAAATGATGACGATGAATGCTGTTTTATCAAGAAATATATTTGCATTTTATTATAATTTGTAAGAAAAGTTTAGCGTCTTCTTATCATATCAATACTTCAATTTTATATATTTGCTGTAAATATATGCAACGGATATGGTCGATCATCAGTTTATTCTCAATAAATTCGGGTTTCTGGGTAACGATTTCTCAAACGAAATGCAGAAGTACGCTGTAATAGAACATATAAAAGCAAAAACCGAAATCATAAGAGAAGGGCAAAAAGTAAGATATGTTCCTTTTTTGATTAAAGGATCCATAAAAGTATATTCCTTGAATGACGGTCGGGAACTTATTTATTATTACGTCCGTCCGGATGACAGCTGTCTGATGACTTTTGCCTCTATTTTTGGAGATTATACCAGCAAAGTATATGCAATTGCTGAAGAAGATTCCGAAGTATTGCTGATTCCTGTTTCCGTTTTGCACAATTGGCTGATCCGTTTCCCTGAGATCAATAAACTCTTCTATTATGAATACGACAAAAGATTTACCGATGTTATGAATATGGTAAATGAAGCTGTATTCCATAAATTAGACCGGAGAATATTAAGCTATATTAAACAGCAGATTTCAATTACCGGACATAATCCTATAAAACTTACCCATAGAGAAATTGCTAACAATTTGGGAACATCCAGAGAAGTAGTAAGCAGAGTCCTGAAAAAAATGGAGAATGAAGGAGAGGTTATTCAAACGAAAGAAGGATTGAAAATTCCATCCAATGAGAATGTTAGACTTGTCTAATAAATATTGTTTACTGTTTTAAATTTTCCGATTGATAAAAACAATGTAGTAGGTGACTTTTATCACATAGTTTTAAAATCATAACTCGATAAGTTTGTTGTATACATTTTTTAATTCAAAATGATATGACGAAAACTTTATTATTTTTGTCGATATTCATGTCAGGTCTTGCTTTTTCCCAGGAAGATTTGCTCAAAGATATTGACACGCTCAAAACTACCGAAACTTCTCCACCAGCCTTCAAAGCTTTACAGGTAGTTACCGGGCAATCCACCAAACTTACAGCCAAAAACGAATGGTATATTGTAGTGGCTCACCGCTTTGGGGATATAAGTACCGGCTTTAAAAACTTTTTTGGATTGGATGATGCCTCTACGAAGTTAGGAGTAATCTATGGGGTTACAGACGGGCTCTCCTTAAGCCTTTCAAGAGAAACCAATATGAAAACTTTTGAAGGAACAGCCAAATACAGACTGATAAAGCAAAATGAAAAATTCCCTATAGATATTGTAGGATACAATGTAGTGGCCGTAAATACAGATTTAGATAAAGACAACTATCCGCACTTGAAGTTTGGGGACAGGCTTTCTTATCTTACACAAGCATTAATTTCGAGAAGATTTAACGATAAATTTTCCCTGCAGTTAACACCTTCTTATGTTCACAAAAATTTATATGATCCAAATATAGAAGACAAAAACCAATTTCTGGCGGGATTAGGGGGACGCTACAAGGTTTCCAAGAGAATCTCTGTGAATGCAGAATATTTTGTCAATTTTGATAATCACAGTTTCTATAAAAATCCATTGTCATTAGGAGTGGATATAGAAACCGGGGGACATGTGTTCCAGCTTTTATTCACCAATTCCCAGCTTAATTCCGACATCGGATATTTATCCAATGCAACCGGCGAGTGGGGAAAAGGCCATATTTTCTTTGGGTTTAATCTTTATAGAGTTTTTTAAAATGAAAAAGATACTATACATATCATCACTGGCCATTACTCTAATCGCTTGTGAAAGCAGAACCTATGAAGAAATCTCAGACAACACCCCTATTGTTGAGAAAGTAACCTATAATAAAGATGTAAAGCCTATAGTAGAAGCCAATTGTGTAGGGTGTCATTCCCCGGGACCACAAGCTTTGACGAATTATGATCAGGTAAAACAAAATATAGATAATATTCTGGATAGAATTCAAAGACCGAATGGTGATCCGGGAAAAATGCCGCAGGGCGGAGCTTTATCACAAACCCAGATCAATATTTTCATCAAATGGAAAGCGGATGGTCTTGTAGAAAATTAAAAAACAGAAAAAATAGGAAAAATGAAAAAGGTACTATTAATTATAATGGCGTTGCTGTTCAGCGATCAGGCCTGGGCTCAGAAGTACAGCTCGAAAACGGGAAAGGTGACGTTTGAGGCTTCTGTTCCTTTGTTTGAAGATGTTTTTGCGCAGGATGACAATAATGTTGTCGTGCTGAATACGGATACCGGAGACATAGCGTCTGTATCTGCGGTTAAAAACTTTCATTTTAAAGTGAAATTGATGGAAGAGCATTTCAATGAAAGCTATGCCGAATCATCAAAATATCCGAAAACCACTTTTACGGGAAAAATTTTGAATTTCGATAAAACCAGGCTTACTGCGTCACCTCAAAAATATACTGTTCAGGGGAAACTTAATTTTCATGGTGTGGATAAAGCAGTTACTTCATCGGCAACCATTTATTCTAAGGATGGTAAGATATACATGCAGGGCGGCTTTGTAGCAAGACCGGCAGATTATAATGTAAAAATTCCCAAAATGGTTACAAAGAAAATCGCAGAAAATGTAAATGTTGAATATAATTATATACTGGTAAAACAATGAAAAATCTTCTCTTAATAATCAGTATGTGTCTGAGCAGTATATTTTTATCTGCTCAGGAAACGGCAAAATCTATTTATGATATTGCCAGAAACGGAACGGTCGCCGAAGTAAAGGAGATGATGAAACAGAATCCGGACGTCATCAACCAGGCTAATGAAAATGGTTTTTCTCCGCTTATTTTAGCATGCTACAGGGGGAATGTAGAAGTGGCTAAATTTTTGATGGATAACGTAAAAGACATTAACTATAAAAGTCAGGAAGGAACGGCATTGGCCGGCCTTTCTGTAAAGTATAATAAAGAACTCGTAGAGTATTTATTAGAGAAGAAAGCTGATCCCAATATTGCAGATTCTACAGGATCCACACCTTTATTTTGGGCGGTGAAATTCGGGAATAAAGAATTGATAGAATTATTATTAAAGCATAAAGCTGATAAGTCTAAAAAAGATTCAATGGGAATGACTCCATTTGAATATGCCCTACAAACAAATAACAAAGAAATCATCAACCTCTTAAAAAATTGAATATGAAAAAAGTTTTACTAACACTAAGTTTAGCTCTTGCAGGGACTGTTGGAGCACAATTTTCTTCCGGGACAGTAAGTCTGGGAACAACAGGAATGACAGTAAGGCTGGAAACTACACCAACTCTGGCTACTTTAACAATTACGGGAAACAGTACTTCTTATTTGGGAATGGGATTTGGAGCAGTAGGAGATGGTATGGCTGATGGTGCTGATGGATTTATATATAACGCAACTGCTAACAGGGATTATACATTTAATGGAGTTGGAAGTGCACCATCTCCTGATGCTGGTGGCCAAGATTGGACAGAAACTTCTAATACGGTTTCAGGTACCACAAGAACTGTAATTGCAACAAGATCACTGACTGGAGGAGCTGGAGATATGGCAATTCCTAATGCGGCCGGACCAATTCCTATTTTCTTTGCCAGAGGAGGAAGTACAACCATTACTCAACACAGTTCTACCAACAGAGGATATGCGACATTAAATATGGCTGCTACTCTGGGAACGCAAGAGGCTGCTCTGGCGGAAAGTAAAAAAGTAGTCCTTTACCCTAATCCCGCAAAAGAGACGGTAAGCTTTAAAAACTTTGATAAAATTAAATCCATTGATATTTATGAATCTTCAGGAAGAAAAGTAAGATCAGTAAAAATGGATGGTGAAAATATTAGGGTTTCTGATTTGAAATCCGGAAGTTATTATTTCGAGATCACACTGAAAGACGGAACATTAACTTACGAGAAATTAATTAAGGAATAATTATAAAGCCACTGAAAAGTGGCTTTTTTATTGACAACCATTCTAAAATGGGCTTTTAATGTTTTTTTAACCTGCCAAATTTTCAGCAGCGGAATACAGATAGTAAATTTGCTAAAAATTTTTCTTATGAAGCGTGGAATACAACTATTCTTGCTGTTTGTTTCTTTATCAGTTTTTGCTCAAAAAGATAATGTAGATACGGCTCAGATCATCATTCCGAACCGGTATAATAGTGTGGAAGCTCAAACAAAGCCTTATGTGATTATGATTTCTGCGGATGGTTTTCGTTATGATTATGCCCAAAAATATAGAGCTGAGAATTTGTTGAAACTCTCTTCACAGAACATTCAGTCCAAGGCAATGATTCCCAGTTACCCAAGTATCACATTTCCGAATCATTGGAGTCTGGCTACAGGCCTTTATCCCTCCCATCATGGTTTGATTGATAATTATTTTTATGATTATCAGAGAAAAGAAGGATATGCCATGAGCGATAGGAAAAATGCTGAAGACGGAAGCTGGTACGGTGGAATTCCGCTTTGGGGATTGGCCGAAAAACAGGGAATGATCTCTGCCTCTTTAATGTGGGTAGGTTCTGCAAGCGATGCAGGGGGTAAAAGACCAACCTATTATTATCCCTATCACGAAAAGTTTACACCTTCTGAGAAAGTAGATAAAGTGATCAATTGGTTACAGTTACCGATGGATAAACGACCGCATTTCATTTCATTATATTTTCCTGAAGTAGATGGGAGTGGCCATCATTACGGGCCTGACAGTAAAGAAACCGAGAAAGCGGTTCATCTAGTTGATGAAGCTGTTGGTGAGCTCGTTCAAAGAGTCAATAGTTTAGGACTAAAAAATGTGAATTACATATTTGTTTCAGATCATGGAATGATTAAAGTAGACGGCGGTAATCCTTTGGAAATACCTGAAATATTAACGGATAAAAATAAATTCGATTATTATAACTCTCAAACTTTATTAAGAGTGTATGTAAAGAATCCGTCCGAAGTGAAAGACGTCTATAAAGAATTAAAAGCTAATAAGACTGATGATTATGAAGTATATTTGGATAAAAAGTTTCCGAAATACCTTCATTTTTCAACGAAAGATGATCAATATAACAGAATAGGGCAAATCCTCTTAGTCCCTAGAGCACCGAAAGTATTTCTGCCTAAAGGGAAAACAACATCTGTAGGAAAGCATGGATATAACCCGAGAATAGTGCCTGAAATGAAAGCCACTTTTTTTGCATGGGGACCGGAATTCAAAGAACATATGGTTATAGATGAATTCTCTAATGTAAATGTTTATCCCTTAGTTGCTGAAATCTTAGGGTTGAAAATAGAACAACCGATAGACGGGAAATTAAAAATTTTAAAGAAAATATTGAAGAAATAAATTTCGGCGCACCGAAGGTGCGCCGAAATTATTCACTAATTTAGAATGAGGAAATAAATTTGCCGGATGACGTCACATCAAAATATAGGAACGCATACTTTTTATACTTCTTTTGGGGAAATTATTGCATTAAAAGAAAATGGTGTTATCAAGGCCAAAAGCATTCGCTATGCCCATTCTGAAAGATATCAAATGCCTGTTCCCGCTCAGCCTTCGGCCTCAGAAATTGCTTTCAGAGAGAAAACTCCGGTGTGTCCCCAAGTGATAAGCCCGCTTCTGGAAAGATTAATAGAAAAAACAAATCTGGAAAAATTCGAAGTAGATGAATCACCGCAATTCCTCACCGTTACGCGCCCTGAAAAGATTGATAAAAATGAAAAATTGTCTGTTGTCGTCTGGATACATGGTGGCTCTTACGAAGTGGGTTGTGGAGATCTTCCGACTTCTGATCCGGGGATATGGGTAAAAGAACAGAATATTATTGTTGTTTCAGTCTCCTATCGTCTCGGGCTTTTCGGGTTTTTAGGCGGAGATGAAAAAAGACCGCCCAATCTTGGTCTTTTTGATATTATAGAAGCTTTGCGGTGGATTAAAACCAACATAGAGAGTTTTGGAGGCGATCCTGAGAATATTACTCTTTTCGGGCAATCTTCCGGGGGTGATGCCGTAGCCCATCTTATCATTTCAGAAAAGGTCGAAGACTTATTTCAAAGAGTGATTATTCACAGTGCTCCGTTAGGATTTCGACATAAGAGGCAGAAAATGTCCGCAGAACTGTTCAGGAAAACAGAATATCTGAAAGATGAAGCAGATGTTCTGAAAATGATGGAAGAATATCCTCAACATTTACCCTCCGTTATGAAATATGGCCTGAAAGCCTCTATGCCCTTTTGTCTGCAATATGGTTACCCACCTTTATGTAAAGAAGAAGAAAGTCTTGAAAGGTGGAAAGAAAATGCCGGAAAATATGATGTTTTAATAGGGTTGAATAATGATGAAACCGCTTTCTATGTGAAAACCGCTGAGGAAGGAATGTATACCTATTTGCATGATAGTATTCTCAATAGAATAGTGCGGGCAACAACGAAATTCATTTATGAAAATCCTGCCCGTATTTTTGCGGACAACTATGCAAAGGGAGGCGGAAATATTTACCTTTTCAAAATTCACTCAAAAGTCAGACATAATGCTATCGGAGCTTCGCACTGCATTGATCTTCCCTTGATTTTCGGGAATGAGGAAGCTTGGAAAACAGCTCAATTGTTAGATGGAATTCCGTGGGAGTATATCCATGAAAACGGAAAGAAGCTGAGAGCACTTTGGGCTGAATTTGCCCGAAACGGAAATATTTCTGATGAATCCGAGAGGCCTGAAATTCTGGAGCTCCGAAAAGTTTAGGTATACATTTTAATTATCAGGTAAAATTTTTGTGGTCAAGGAGTTACTCAGGGACCCATACACTCACATTTCCTGCAGGAACAGGGAAGTTGCCCCAGCCATTTTTATCAATAATCACTTTTTCTTCAAATCTTTTAAGCAGGTCCTGGAATTTTTTTCCTGCGTACTGTTTTCCTATTTCCATAGGTTTATGATAAGCATCCTTATTGCTTAAAACCACGGCACACCCTGTATGCTCATCATCACCTTCACGAACCCAACCTAAGCAATTGGCATCCTCAAAATAATCTCTTTGTACTCCGTAAGCATGATCTTTTCTGGCTTTTAAAAGCTCCTCAATTCCATCTACTTTAGGTAAGAAAATTTCCTGGTCATGTCCCGCTCTGTCTTTGTCCACATAATGAGCTCCGTACAGATCAGGATAAAAAATACACGGATAACCGTTTTCTCTTAATAAAATCAATGCATAAGCTAGTGGTTTGAACCAACTTTCAACCGGTGCTTCAAGATCCTGCAAAGGCTGAGTATCATGATTATCCACCAGGCTTACAGAATGGAGTGGGTCAGCCTGTGTAAGAGTTTCGTCAAAGATTCTTCTTAAATCATAAGAATCCCCCTCTTTGGAAGCATTATGAAAATTATTCTGAAGAGAGCTGTCAAAAAGGCTCATACAGCCTTCGGTCACTTCAATATATTTCTGGAGAAGATTTAAATATCCCGGAGCCCAATATTCACCTACGGCAAAAATGTCTTTTCCGGAATTGGAGCGCAGCAGCGTTAGCCACTCCTTATAAAAATCGAAGGAAATATGCTTTAGGGCATCCAGTCTTACACCATCAAAATCAGTTTGATCAAAATACCATTTTGCCCATTTATTGAGTTCTTCCCGCACGTGAGGATTACGATGTTCAATATCGTTGTACATCAGGTAATCATAATTTCCTTTTTCATCATCTATCATTTCTTCCCAGCCGTTTCCGTATTCAGACTGTATTTTAAAGATGTGGGAATTCTGACCTTCTGCATAATCTACACCACTAAAGCAGGTGAAATTCCATTCAAAATCCGAATATTTTTTGCCTCTTCCGGGAAATGTAAATTTAGTGTAAGACTGAATATCAAAAAATTCCGAAATGATTTTATTCCGGTTATTTTCATCTACTTTTGCCGCTTTGAAAGTTTCCAGTTCATCGCCGCCGCCCTTATGACCAAGAACAATATCCACAATAACCCGAATGTTATTTTCCTTAAGAGCCTTAATCGCATTCAGATAATCTTCCTTGCTTCCGTATTTGGTAGGAATAGTCCCTTTTTGATCAAATTCTCCTAAATCATACAAATCATAAGAATCATAGCCTATAGAATAGCCGCCGTTGGCACCTTTATAGGCAGGAGGGAACCATACGGATGTAATTCCCAGGCTGGCTAAATGCTTTGCTTCCTTTTCAGCTTCTTTCCACAGTTTTCCACCACCTTCCGAGTACCAATGGAAAAATTGAATCATGGTCTGGTTCATCATAATGCAGGATTTGGTTACTACAATGTAGTGAAAAAATCTCAATTAATAATTTTCGAACTCTTTAAACGGGATTTTTAGTTGAACAGAAACCTGTTTTTTCTCCTCTGTATTGAGGTGGGAGAGGGATAATCCTAATAAACGGACAGGCTTATCAAAAGGGCGAAGCTCCCAGAGTTTTTTTGATGTTCTGAAATATTCTTCTTCAGAGCTGAAGTACTCTTCCTTGGTTATACTTCTTGTGAAAAGGGAAAAATCTTTGTATTTGATCTTCAGGGTTAATGATCTCCCGAGAATGTTGTTTTTTTGCAGCCTTTGATTTAGCTCGGCACTTAAGCTGCTTAATTTTTCATCAATCTGCTGTTCGTCAAAAAGATCCTCGAAAAAGGTGCGTTCAACGGCAACACTTTTTTGGATTCTGTGAGGCTTTACCTCCGAAGTATGAATTCCTCGTACCACATTATAGTAATAGGTTCCTGATTTTCCGAACAGTTTTACAAGCTCATCTATGGATTTTTTCTTCAAATCTTTGCCTTTAAAAATCCCTAATGTAAACATTTTATTGGCGGTGACTTTTCCTACTCCGTAAAATTTCTCAACAGGGAGTTCTTCCAGGAAACCTTCAATTTTATCAGGATGAATGGTTTTTTGTCCATTAGGTTTATTGATGTCTGAAGCTACTTTCGCCAAAAATTTATTTACGGAAATCCCAGCGGAAGCAGTCAGTCCGGTCTGTTCAAATATCTTCTGCCGTATTTCCCGTGCAATCTGATTGGCAGATTCTATCCCCTTTTTATTTTCGGTAACATCAAGGTAGGCTTCATCTAAAGAAAGTGGCTCCACCAGATCCGTATATTCATGGAAAATTTCACGTATTTTCCTGGAAATCTCTTTATAACGGGCAAATCGGGGTGGAACAAAAATGAGATGCGGACATTTTTCCTTGGCCGTTTTACTGGGCATTGCCGATCGGACTCCATACTTTCTTGCTTCGTAACTGGCTGCGGAAACAACCCCTCTGTGGCCTCCCCCTACAGCAATAGCTTTTCCTCTTAATGCCGGATTATCATGCTGCTCCACGGAAGCATAAAATGCATCCATATCTACATGAATAATCTTGCGGATGGGAAAAGGAAAATCCATATCACAAAGATATGGATTCTTGTATTTCTGATGATTCAAATATCATACTTTCAACCTCATAGTAAGGAGGAGCGGTTCAAAGCCCGCCTTTTCATATGCCTTCACCGCCGATTCATTCTGATCATATACTTCCAGCCTCACTTCGGAAATTCCCTTTTCCTTTGTCCACTCCAGAAGCTGATTCAAAATTAATTGATTAATACCTTTTCTCCTGTGTTCTGGTTTCACAAACATAAACCCGAGGTAGGCATATTCTTCAAAATTATAATACTGTTTTTCAGCTTTCTGGATTAGAGCATATCCTGATGCAACTATTTCATTATTTTCTTCGGCGACCAATAAAGTGGCTTGTGGAGAATCAATTAAATAATCTAATTGATAATAATGGATTTCACCTTCGGCCAAAGTGCTGTCAAACGGTCTTTCAGCCGCAATCACTCCCTGCTCAAATTCAAGGAGTATGCTCAAATCACCTTTTGTAGCTTTTCTTATAATCATTATTTAATCATTATTTAGAATCTTTTAGCAAGGCGTTGATGGTTGATTGAATTTCCGGGTCTTCCGGGGAAATGGCGTAATATTTTGCAATTGCGGATTTCTGATCAATCACCATATATCTTGGAATCCAGTTAAGGTCAACATAATTATTAAAGTCATTTTTCCAACCGGAAGAGAACCAATAATTGTTCTTTTCTTTCATATGGAACCTTTCAAGGCTTTTGTCAAAACCTTCTTTTGATCTTTCCAGTGAAAGAAATATAAAATCTACATTGGGGTTATTTCTTTCAAGCTCTTCCGCTTTTGGAAGTGCTTTCAAACAGTCTCTGCACCATCCTGCCCAGAAATCAATGACCACAACTTTCCCTTTATGCTGATCAAGGATCTGCTGTATGGTAATAGCTTTTCCTTCCTCATCTTCCAGTTTCTGCTGCAAAGCTTTTTTAGAAAAACTGGTTTTAAGAACTTTCGGAACTTCCTGCGAACAGCCCAGTCCGAAAATACCCATCATCAATAAGAGCAATAGCTTTTTCATTTCAAATCATTTTTTGCAAATCTAAACAATGAAACGTAATTACGGATTCATTTTGTATGAATTAGTAAAAATTTAAGAATTGAGAAATTCTATGATGGTAAAAATTAAACCGGCATCAGATGGATGCCGGGCAATAATATTGTTGTTAATTCTTTAATTTTTTCTGACATAATCCAGGATGATCTGATTGAATTCTTCCTTCTTATCAATAATAACATTGATCGGCCAGTAGTACACAATATCTCTGAGATAGTCAAAAGTTTTCAGACGAACATAGTCTTTTTCTGTGGTAAGAATTAATTTATATTCTCCTAATTTCTTGTATTCAGCAACGATTTTTTTGATGTCATCATCCGAAAAATTATGATGATCCCTGAATTTTAAATGTTTTACTCTTTGTGAAAACTTAGCCAGGTGTTCCAATAAAGGTTTCGGATTGGCAATTCCGGTGATGAGAAGGATGTCGTAATAATTCAGATTGTTGTCAGGAAGCATTTTTTCTCTTCCGTATACATTTTCATCATATCCAATAGAAGAGAAGAACACTTTCTGGTGACGATCAGGTCTGATCCTTGAAATATAATATCTCTTGGTTTCTTCTGTTAATTCGTCAGGGCATTTGCTGACCATGATGATATCGGCTCTTCGTGATCCGGCTCTTGATTCCCTCAGATCTCCGGCAGGAAGTAAATGGTCTTTGAAGTAAGGATCATTGAAATCCGTCATAAGAATATTGAATCCTGCTTTTATGGCTCTGTGCTGCATAGCATCATCCAAAATCAGCACATCAAGATCCATATCTTCAATCACTTTAGTGGCTCCGGGAACTCTTTCTTCGGATACAGCAATGACGAAACGGTTTTTGAAACGTTCAAACAATTGCATAGCTTCATCACCTACCGTTTTATAATTGCTGTCATAGTTCGTGATCATGTAGCCTTTTGTTAACCTTCCATACCCTCGTGAAAGAACGCCGGTTCTGTAATGTTTGGATAAATATTGAGCGAGATACATCACCATGGGTGATTTTCCGCTTCCGCCCACAGACAAATTCCCGATATTGATTATCGGTGTTTTGAATTTTGTAGATTTAAAAATCCCAAGATCATACATTGTGTTTCGGATACCCGTTGCCAAATGATAACCGAGGGAAAAAGGATAAAGGTACCATCTTTTCATACGCTTGCAAAAATAAGAATTCCCACAGGATTTACTTCAATATTCTCAACGAGTTTTCAACAAATATTTCATTAAATTAAAGTATTTTTGTGGAGTTATAGTAATACATTGAGGTACTTTATTGAGTTTTCATACAACGGTAAAAATTATTTCGGCTATCAGATTCAGCCGGATGCCGTTTCTGTGCAGGAAGAATTGGAAAAAGCGCTTTCCACGATATTGAGAGAAGATATTAAAACAACGGGAGCAGGAAGAACGGACACAGGTGTTCATGCCAGAAAGATTTTTGCCCATTTTGATACGGAACAGGTTTTGAATGATCAGCTTGCCCACAGATTGAACAGCTTTCTTCCACCAGATATTTCGATTAAAAAAATATTTCCGGTGAAGGATGATTTTCATGCTCGTTTTGATGCAACGTACAGAACGTATGAGTATTATATTTCCCTGGAGAAAAATCCTTTCACACAGGATTCTGCGTGGCAGCACTGGAAAAGACCGTTAGATATTACTTCTATGAATGAAGCCTGTAAGATCTTATTTGAATATGAAGATTTTACAAGTTTTGCAAAATTAAAGACCGACAATAAAACCAATATCTGTAAAATATATAAAGCAGAATGGGAACAGAACGGGAGTGAATTGAAATTCACTGTCTCAGCCAATCGTTTTCTCCGGAATATGGTGAGAGCGATCGTCGGAACAATGGTGGAAATCGGAGCCGGAAAAATGAAACCCGAAGATTTACGAACAGTCATTGAAGATAAAAACCGAAACTCTGCAGGAACTTCTGCACCGGGACATGGTTTGTTCCTGGTAGATGTGGGGTATGAATTTGAATAAAATATAATGCCATGACCGAAATCGAAAAATTGAGTTTTGCTCTGCAGCAGTTTGCCGGTCTTTCGGAAGAGGATTTCAAGCTGTCGGAAGATTTTTGGCTGCCTAAAGAATATAAAAAAGGAGACTTTTACAATCTCCGTGGAACGGTTTGTACCTATTTTGGGTTCATCGTAGATGGCGTTTTCCGCTCTTACACGATAGATGAAAAAACCGGAGAAGAGAAAAATGTTTTCCTGTATTCCGCCAATGGCTTTGTGGTTTCCTTTAAAAGCTTTATCAACCAGATTCCCTGTGATTACCATACTCAGGCTTTAACGGATTCTGCTATTATTTATATCCGGTATACAGACTTACTTTCTTTATATCAGCAATCACATCAATGGGAAAAGTTCGGCAGGTTACTGGCTCAGGAAGCGTTCAATGTAACCATGACAAGGATTGAAGGTTTTCTGCTCAAATCTCCTGAAGAACGTTATCTGGACCTGATCAAACAACATCCTGATATCTTCAATAATGTCCCGCTTTATCATATTTCTTCTTATTTAGGTATTCAGGGGCCTTCTTTAAGCAGAATAAGAAAAAGAATTTCAGGGAAATAATACGATTTTAACCCAAGTTAAAATGAACGTCATTTTATCTGTGCAACTTTGTCTCATAATTTAAAACCTAGAAATTATGAAAACAAAAACTATCGTATTGATTCATGGATTATTTGTGAATAATACAAGCTGGAAAGAATGGAAAACTTATTTCGAAGCTCAGGGTTATACGGTTCATACCCCATCCAATCCCGGACATCATGGAGATCCTGTACAATTAAAAAGAAATATTCCATCCGAATTAAAGAATGTAGGCTTTGATGATGTGATAGATCATTTGGTGAAATTTATTGATACACTTCCTGAAAAACCTATTGTAATTGGGCATTCATTCGGAGGATTGATGGTTCAGAAGCTTATTGACATGGATAAAGCTGTTGCAGGAGTGAGTATTGATGGTGCTCCGCCAAAAAATGTAATGGCTCCTTTTTCTACCGTGAAAATTGTTTGGCCTGTCGTAAACTTTTTCAAAGGAAACAATCCTTATTTAGGAACAAAAGAATGGTATCACAAAGCATTTTTTAATAATTATTCAAGAGAGGAAAGCGATAAACTGTATGAAACGGTAGCCACACCTGAAAGCAGAAAGCTGGCAAGAGATCCGTTATTCAAATCTTCTGCGAAACTGGATATGAAAAAGCCTCATCAACCTTTATTATTCATTGCAGGTTCCAATGATCATATTTTTTCCGCTGCATTTTCAAGAAAAATAGCGAATGCCTATAAAGATTCCAACAGCATTGTGGATTTTAAAGAATTTGAAGGCAGAAGCCATTTTATCTGTGGGGAAAAGGGTTGGGAGGAAGTGGCGGGATATACTCTCAACTGGCTGAAAAAACTTCCTTAAGATTCATATTATAAATAACAGGTATCTAAAATTTTCTATGACTATTTTGATGAGTAGCAACTGAATAAATTTATAAAATCTTATTTTTGCATAGGAATTTTTATTTCTACTCATCCATTCGTACAATGAAAAAACAAGATACCTGGGCAATTATCAGAAGGTTGTTCTTTATCGGAATGAAATTCCGTTCCTGGTTCATCCTTACCCTGATTATTTCCATCATATTATCAGTAGTTTCTACATACAGACCCTATCTCACCATGCAGGTGGTGGATAATGACATTACTGCATTAAAGGATAAAGCTCTCATGATGAAACATGTCTACATCCTGGTGGGGCTGGTATTTGCGGAAACTATACTGAACTTCTTTCTCGTGTATTTTTCCAATTTTATCTCACAGAATGTGATCAGGGATATAAGGGAGAGGTTATATGCAAAGCTGATTTATTTCAAAACGTCTTTTTTTGATAAAACGCCTATTGGGCAGCTTGTAACCAGGGCCGTAGGGGATGTGGAAACTATAGCAACCGTTTATACCGATGGTTTTCTGATGGTATTCGGGGATATCCTGAGAATTATATTTGTATTGGTAATGATGTTCATGACGAATGTGCATCTAAGTTATATCACACTGGCTATTTTACCTTTGATGGTGGTTATTACCCGAGTTTTTCAGAAGAAGCTGAAGAAAGCTTTTGGGGATGAAAGAAACTGGACGGCTAATCAAAACTCTTTTGTGCAGGAAAGATTGGCCGGAATGCCAATCATTCAGGTTTTCAACAGACAGCAAGCGGAATTTGAAAAGTTTGATGATATTAATATTACGCTTAAAGGAGCTTTATTAAGAACGGTCTTTATTTTCTCGTTATTCTTTCCTGTTGTAGAGCTTATTTCTTCACTTTTTATAGGATTCATACTGCTTTATGGAGGGTATACCACGATCAAGGCAGGGGTTGTGATTGCTTTCATTCAATATATTTCCATGCTGATCCGTCCTTTAAGACAGATTGCGGACCGGTTCAACAATATCCAGAGAGGGATTGTCGGGGCGGAAAGAGTATTAGGCTTGATGGATGAGGAAAATGCAATACCAAATACCGGAAAAGTGAAGAAAGATCAATTCGGTGGAAAGATTGAATTCAGAGAGGTGCGTTTTGCCTATGATGACAAGCAGGAGGTGTTAAAAGGAATTGATTTTAAAGTAAATCCCGGGGAAACCGTAGCAATTGTTGGAGCTACAGGAGCTGGAAAATCTACGATTATCAGTTTGATTACAAGACTCTATGATATTAATTCAGGGAAGATCCTTATTGATGATGTTGATCTGAAAGATTACGAACTCTATAACTTAAGAAGCCACGTCGGAGTTGTATTGCAGGATGTCTTCCTTTTCCATGGAAGTATTTATGAAAACCTTGCTTTCGGGGATGAAACCATTACGCTGGGTAAGATAAAGGCAGGCGCTAAAGAGATTGAAGTGGATGAATTTATCGAACAGCTTCCGGGCGGGTACGATTATGTGGTAAGTGAAAGGGGCTCGTCTATTTCTCTTGGGCAGAGACAATTGCTTTCTTTCCTGAGGGCTTATTTATCTGATCCGAAAATATTAATTCTTGATGAAGCTACTTCTTCCATAGACCATGAAAGTGAAAAGCTGATCCAGAGAGCTACAGAGAAAATTACCAAAAACAGGACATCAATTATTATTGCACACAGACTTTCTACCATTGAAAAAGCGGACAAGATTATTGTTATGGATCATGGAAAGATTGTGGAAGAAGGGAAACATTTAGAGCTTTTAGATAAAAACGGATATTATGCCACACTTTACAAGGCTCAACTAAAACATGAAGTAGAGGTGGAGGAAGAAAACCGTAATGCTTAAATTTGCAGATACGACAAAATAAAAACAATAAAAAAGAGAGCTGGAAAGCTCTCTTTTAATTTTATAAGTGAATTATTTAGAATTTAAGTTTCTTGGTGATCACTTTTCCGTTTTCTAAAGTTGCACTGGCAATAACGACAATGTCTTTTACATTCAGTGGAGCTGAAAACTCTGTAGTATTGATATTAGATTGGTCGAAAAGAATTCGCCCGGATATATCATAAATCTTTAATGAGGAAATCTTCTCATTGCTCTTCACTAACACCGTGTTTTCTACTTTAACGATGTTTGTTTCATTTTTCTTTACCTCTCTGATTGCTAGTATATCTTCTGCAGTAATAGTTACTGAATAATCTTCCACTTGTCCGTATCTCGGAGTATAGCAGGAAGTAATAGCAGTACCATTAAAATCACCAATAACCCTCATTCTTAAAGGAGTATTAATCACAGCACCGGCAGGCGGAGTTACAGAAGCTGTGGCAACGGAAGTGTTGCTTACATTACTTTGGTTAAGAACCAGCTCGGTAGTTTCATTAAATTGCCCGTCATTATTATAATCAATATAGGCCTTGATGATATGTGTATTGCTTGTTCCCGGAGCAACCGTAAGCGTAGTGGCAGAATTACCCGGAATACTGGTTTTTGATGTTCCCAGGCAATAATTGCCCGTAAAGTTCTCATAGAAATTATTGGTAGCTACTTTGTAATTGGTTGAATAATTGTTAATGCTTCCGAATTTAACAGAAGTTACACCAATGTTGAAATTCCCGGGGTTGGTAATGGTTGTCGGTGTACAAGCTGTTGCTAAAGTAACCGTATTATTAGGAGTTGTAGTACTGCCTGTTGGAGAATTGATCAGCGATTGTCTGTACTGCAAAAGCTGGGCAATGGCTCTGGTGGTTTGTCCTTGGGTAAAAAGATCTCTGAAACAGAATGTATAAGACATCACATTTCTCTCTCCACCTGCATATGTCTGACTTGTACAAGGATTGATCTGCCCTGTCTGGCAGGTATAAGGAACAGAAGAGTGATAAAGGCTTTTCATGGGTTCTGTATCGCAAACAAGATCTCCTTCCAATGTGCAGTCTGCATTTGCAGGACAGGCCCCGGTACTGTCACTGAACCCTTCGTGCGTATGTCTGAGCCCTAAAGCATGTCCGAATTCATGAGCTAGCGTTTGAGCATTGACAGCAGAAGCACTTGTCGACATGAACGAATAATCCAGGCTTCCTCCCGGATAATAAGCAAAGCCATTTAAAGTACCTGAATTAGAAGCTAGTTTTTTGACCACGTAGATATTATAATATTTACTGGTATCCCACATCCCTAATGCTGTAATTTCAGAAGCTGCAACGGCATTAGTAGTATTATCGCTATTCACTCCGCCGCTTACATATTTCGCAAGATGAGAAGCATCGATTCTGTTGATCCCATTTGTGGCAGTACAGCTTGGACTTATTTTGGCAAAAACAAATTTTACAGGCAGAACAGCACTTGTTGCAGACATTCCACTGGACGAGTTCCCTGCAAATACTCCATTGGTATAATTAATCCAGGCTATAATATCGGCGTCAGATTTATTATTTACAGAACCGATAGGACTTCCGTCACCAACAACGTGCACCACAACAGGGATTTCATAGATTTGATTCTTGTTAATCTGAGAAGCAATTTTTCCGCTTTTGATCAGTTTTGATAATTCTAAATTAAAAGCATCATCCTGAGCTTTTTGTTCCGGAAATCTTGCATAATGTTTTCTCATCAACTCATCAGTTCCGCATTCCAGCACTTCAGTTTTTTGTGAATAGACATGGGAAACCGTTAATCCTAAGATAAGAGAAAATAGTAGTTTTTTCATAAAGGTTTTATATTTAGGTGGTTAGGTTTTTAAAATTCTAAATTAAGTGAAATATTTAAAGTGAACAAATTAAAGTTTTCTAAAGCTGCAGAATATGAAATTTTGTATGGTGTTGAAGGGGGTAATATGGTTTTCTGTCAAGCAGGTCTGCTTCTCAAAGTTGTCTTTGAAGAGTCTTGTTAAAGAAGACTCATCATATTGCTGTATATCCAATCCGCTACACTTGGTCGGTCCGTTGGTAGAGAAAGTTCCCAGGACCATATTGCCGGTTACATTTTCTTTAGTAATCTGAAGATACTTCAGGATTTGTTCCTGATGAGTTAAAAAATGAAAAGTCGCTCTGTCATGCCAAATATCATAGACTTCGGCAGGGTTGAATTCTGTTACGTCGGCTTCAATCCAGGCCACCTTTCCGGCATTAGCTCCCAAGCGTTTCTGTGCCCTTTCCAGAGCTTTGCCTGAGATGTCAAGTACTGAGATGTTTTGATAGCCTTCTGCCAGGAGAAAATCTACAAGATTACTATCACCGCCACCAATGTCAATAATTTTAGCGTCCTTATTGAAACCTGAATTGCGGATAAAATCTAGAGAAGTTTTTGGCACTTTTTGTGTCCAGCTTACCTGGTCGGGGCTTTTAGTTTCATATACTGTTTCCCAATGTTTTTTATGGATAGAGTGCTTCATTAACTTATAAAATATTTATATGAATACTTGATTTTTTTAAAGTTATCCACATTGACTCGTTGGATTATTTTTAAATTTGTTAACATTTAATTAATATAGGAACAGTTTTTGATGTTTCAATGAATAACAAATGGTGAATATAATATTTTATTAACAAAAACATTAAGATTAAGAGATGAATAATATCCAAGATGAATTTCAAATGCTGAAAGACGAACTGAAAAAACTAAACATTGATGTACAGAAAATTGTAAAGGTGGGTAATGGAAGTATGGATTTCCATGAGGTTTTTTACAGATCTCCAAGATATGATGAGGTAAAAAGTGTTTATGTGCAGCGTCATACAATGGATCATCTGATAGAAAAATTCAAACAAGTTTATAGTTAAAAAAACAGCCGCGGGGCCGATGAAATCTGAGCCGCGGTTTTAATATCATTTTTAATCATTATCCAGTGCTGAATTGTCTTTCGTGTCTTTCATTCTTGAATACACTACTAACGAAAAGAAAATACATACGGTAATATACCAATAGAAATAATGCTCCATTTCTTTCTGCTTGAACCATAAGGCAATATATTCTGCAGTTCCTCCGAAAATAGCTACCGTTAATGCATAAGGAAGTCCTACACCAAGCGCTCTTACTTCAGACGGAAATAGCTCCGCCTTTACCACAGCATTAATGGAAGTGTAGCCGCTAACGATGATCAAAGCTGCCATGATTAGGAAAAATGCACCCCACATGGACGTCGTTGTACTTAATGCATTCAGAAGAGGAAAGGTAAATATAGTTCCCAATATTCCAAAGCTTAAAAGCAAAGGCCTCCGTCCAATTTTGTCGGATAATGCTCCGAATACAGGCTGTAAACAGGCAAATATAAAAAGGGATACAAATGAAATCAATGTAGATTGCTCCTTGGTAAGATGAACAGTATTCACCAGGAATTTCTGCATATACGTCGTATAGGTGTAAAAAGCAAGAGTTCCGCCTAATGTTAAGCCAACTACAGTAAGCAAAGCTTTTGGATGTTTCAGGAGTTCTTTGATGGTGCCTTTTTTATTTTCATTCACCTCTTTCTTATTTTCAAAAGCTTCTGTTTCATGTAGATTGGCTCTCAGGTATAAAGCAATTACGGAGAGCATTGCTCCAATTATAAAGGGAATTCTCCATCCCCATTCTTCCAGCTGGGCTTCAGTTAATAAAAGTTTTTGAAGGATAAGCTGAATCCCTAAGGCAATAAGTTGTCCGCCAATTAATGTAACATATTGAAAACTGGAATAGAAGCCCCTCCGGTCCTCTGTGGCCATCTCGCTCAGATAGGTTGCGGAAACACCGTATTCTCCACCCACACTCAATCCCTGTAATAATCTTGCCAAAAGCAATAATGCAGGAGCCAGAACACCAATGGTTTTATAGGTGGGCGTAAAAGCAATCAGTAAAGAGCCGAACGACATTAATAACACAGAAAGTGTCATCGCTTTTTTTCGCCCGATTTTATCAGCGATACTTCCAAATAGCCAGCCTCCGACAGGTCGCATCAAAAATCCGACCGCGAAAATTCCTGCTGTATTTAACAGTTGTGCTGTGAGATCCGAATCCGGGAAAAAAGAATTGGAAAAGTAAATGGCAAAGGCTGCATAAGCATACCAATCATACCATTCAACAAGGTTTCCGATAGAACCACCTATAATTGCTTTGATTCTTTGAGAGGTGGTGATTTGTGATGAATACATGAAAGAAAGATACTGATTTAAAAATTTATTTAATTGTCCTCAACGTAGTACCATGGAATATTGAAAAGTCCTTTTTTAATGTCTACATTAATATGATCCCCTACATATAATTTTCCAAATTGAGTTTTTGAAATGCTTATTTCTTCTTTTTCTGAACGGTTACCCCAAGGCGTTATTTCAACGAGGTAAGAAGTAGATCGTCTTCCTTCTGATATCCGTTTGCTTAGAATTGTGGTTTTGTATACTTGAGGTTTGGAGTTGTCAAAAGTACAATTAATCGCATATGTTCCGGCATAACTATAAACGAAAATATTAAATAGTAAGGAGCAATATATCCACCATTTGTTTTTAGTTGAGCTGGCAATCAATTGGTGTGTTGAAAATAGAATTATTACTACAAGAACAAAAGCAACGGCTCCGGGAATTATTAAGCTTAAAAAACTTTCAAAATCATAATCTATTATAACTCTTATTAAAATAGCCCATGAGATAATATCTATAAAATCGGCAACATCATATTCATCATTTCCATTTTCGTCTTTACTTATTTTCACCAAGGTGATGATGCTAGGCTGATGAATACCATTTAAAAGTATTCCAACAATAGGAAAAAGCAATAAAATAATGAGAAGGAATTCATAAGGTTTAGGATAGAATATAAACCAGATTGAAAAAAAAATTGCTGACCATTCCAGCCAGTTGAGGTTATGAATTGTTAATTTACTGATTAAACCTGGCTTTTTTCTTTGACTGTTCTTTTTTTTGCCCATCACTAATTTATATGACGGGCAAATTTACACATTACTATTTTTTTATTCTTAAAATCTATACCCAATCGACAAACCACTCCTGAATCCCGCCCAGGGACCATCCACTTTAATTTTGGCTCCATTGGCATTGGTTTCTACCGTATAATCTACAAAAGGAATGTCAAGATTTTCTATTTCCTCTTTCAGTTGAGCCTGCATTTCAGGGGTAAGAACCACATCGCTGGTTAAGTTGAAATCTCCTTTTCCGCTACCATAATGGGCTCCGGCAATCCAGAAATCCAATACGAGATTCTGGCTTTTGGTTAAGAAAAACTGTACGCCGACCATCAGTCCGCCACTGTTTCCATTCGTACTTCCGTTTCCTTTGAGAGGAATTTGATAGGTAACTCCGTTAATGGCATTATAATCGTAATAGAAATCAAATGTATTGGAGGTTACTTTTGAATACCGGTAATAAGGAGCAAAATAGAAGCCTTTGCCATAACCTTGTCCAATATAAAAGCGTGGCTCTATGGTGAAGTTAGTAGCTTTCACCCGAAGATTTTTAAATCTGTCTTCATCTTTATCGCTTAGAAATGCGTTGATGAAAGGAACTTTTCCCTCTGTCATGGTTCCGAAACCTATGTTAACGGAGAACCACTGATTGATTACCCTTTCATAGGATGCATTGATATTTCTGAATGCATATCCCGTGACATTGGTTTTTACAATATTCATTTTTTCCGGAGAAGCAGTGCGCGATTCTTGGGCAATAGCTCCCAAAGAGGCTAATGAAAGGATTATAATAAGACTTTTTTTCATGACTATAATTTTCATTAAACATTAAGTGATGGTGTTAGTGAACTGAAAGCAAAAAACGGGCAAAAAACTCAATTGTATATAAACATAATTTAAAATTGAAGATAATTTATCAATAATAAATTGTATTTGTTGAAATAAAAAATCCGATCAAAATGACCGGATTTTAAATATTCTTTAATTTGAAATAGAACTATTTCTTAATGAACTTCACTGCTTCTGATTTTCCGGCTTTTCCGGAAACCTCGATGAAATAATTAGCCTGCGGTAATTCCGATACCTGAACTTTTCCTGAAGTAATATCAGCTGTTTTTATTAATCTTCCATCCAGTGTGTAAATATTGGCAGTAGAATAATTTCCTGTGTTTCCTTTAAACTCTATAAAATCCTGAGCAGGGTTAGGGTAAATCCTGAAGCTGTCTTTTTTTACTGTATCTACAGCAGATAAATAAACCTCATTCAAAGCCTGACCGCCACTAGTGGTTTGGTTAATGCTAAGCAGAGGAACACTGATGTTGCCATTCGTGGAGCTTAATAAAGGAAATTTATGTGTGGCATCATAGTAAGAATAAGCCGTATTGATAATTGTTCCAATAGGGTTGGAGTAGACTACGTCAAAAGAAGCATATAGATTAAAATTCTGTACAGATTTTATTCTGATAACATTGGTATATGTTTTTGACCCGATAAGTAAAGTTCCGTAGGCATCGGCAGTAGTGTTGATGGTACCCTTAAAAAGCCCTGAAGCTGCTGTAGAAGTAAAGGTTCCTCTTGCGTTATCAGATTCTGAATGCCCATAAGCGGCTGGATAAGTAATGAATGTACCATTGTCGGCAGAGAAGTTTAAAGTGGCATCAGGGGTTACAACACCTGTTATTTCAAGTTTGGAGGCAGACGATTTGTAAAGAATGGTGTTTCCTGTGGCTACCATTTTGATGTTTGAGCCTGGAAAAGTGGTAATTTCAGTGGTGGTAGGCGCTATATAGGTTGTACTGCTTGCCGTTCCCTGTGTTAAACCTGCATTGTTAAAGGTAACACCATTACCTGTTGCAGAATTGTCAACGGTCCCGTTTACCGTATATCCGTTAATAACATCCCCTATGATGGGGTCGTTAAATGCTTTGGTTACGGTTGTTTGTGCAGTTAAAATACCGCAACCGGCTAATAAAAACAGTATAGATTTTTTCATAGAGTATATTTTGTTTAAAGATAATAATATTGCGTGCAAACAGGGGTATATTTTTAAAAATAAATACACTTTATTGCTGATATGCTAAAACAAAAGCCGTTCAATTGTATTGAACGGCTATGGTCTGTGCGCTAAATATTGGTTTTTTAATTTTGACTGATCTTCATTTTACGGTACGAATAGATGTCCTCAATAGTGACTACGCTCATCTGCTTTTTTTCAGCGAAAGTTACAATTTCAGGAAGCCTGGCCATGGAGCCGTCTTCATTGGTCAGTTCACAAAGAACGGCATCTTCCCCAAGACGGGCCAGCTTTACGAGGTCTACACTCCCTTCCGTGTGTCCTCTTCTTTCAAAAACGCCGTCTTTTTTGGAAATTAAAGGGAAAATATGTCCCGGGCTTGCAATATCTTCCGCTTTTGCAGATGTTGCCGTTGCCGCCTTAATCGTAGTTACACGATCCTTCGCTGAAACGCCGGAAGAAACGCCTTCTTTAGCTTCAATGGAAATGGTGAATGCTGTTTGGTTTTTACTGGTGTTGTTTTCAACCATAGGGCGTAGGTTCAGATGCCGGCTTTTTTCTTCGGAAATGCATAAGCAGACAATTCCACTGCATTCGCGGATCAGAAGTGCCATGTCCTGTTCTGTGATGGTAGAGGCGGGAAAGATGATGTCGCCTTCGTTTTCACGGTTTTCATCATCTACTAAAATAATGCCTTTGCCCTGTTGTAGTTTTAGAAGTGCATTTTCTACACGTTCTGTGGAGGTAACTCCGAATTTTTCTAGTAATGTTTCCATGTTGTATTTACTTTTAAAAGTTAAATAGCTCTTCGGTACATGGAAATGAAATACAATACAATAAGCCTATCGAAATAGCCTTACCGATTGTTTCATTTTCTTCTCCCATCCAGACTGTAACTGTCGGTTTTGGAATTTCACCAAATCAGTCCCTTCAAATGAAAGGAGTCGCGGACTGTAACCGCCGGTAGGGAATTTCACCCTGCCCCGAAGAAAACTTATCCTAAGTTTTGCTGTTTGTTGTAATTAATTTTTTACTTCATTGAATATGATATAACGCACAGACTGCTAATTTCGGAAAGTTTTTTGAGATAGGGAAGAGGTTGGAGGAGATTTCAAAGGGTAGAAAATAAAAAAAACGTTCTGTTTTAGAACGTTTTACTTTTTTGATTTCAGAAAAATTTCAATTACTCCATTTTTTCCTTTTTCACCATACTTACTCACTGCATTTTTATCTTTTAAAATATTTACAGATTCTACGTTTTCTGGTTTCAGGGCTTTAAGTATCTCTTCAGATACTTCTTTTCCGTCCAAAATATAAAGAGGTTTAATTTCTCTTGTATTATAGCAATCACTAACGATATCAATTCCATCAACTAACTGCTCCATATAATATTTTTCATCAATCGGGTATTGCGGTTTTTTGTCTTTATTGATTTTGACATAAAAGTATAGCTGTTTATCCTGGTTGATTCCCCAATAGTCGGAACATCCTCTTGAGGTCCATTTCTTTAGGGTATTATACTTTTTCAGGATGTCACTTGTTTTTAAGGTTTTCATGTCAACATAATTTCCGTCAGGTAAGTAACCTTTAAACTCTTTTGTCAGGTGGATTTTTGCAATAATATTTAAATCTGGCTGATATTTTTGAAAAACGACACCGGGATATAGTTTACTTTCATATCCAATCCTGTTTTCAAATCTGCCATCCTGAACAAAACCGTCAGAACATAAATCCATTTCTTCAAATTTTACCTGTTTCAACTCCGGATCTCTTTTCTTTAAATCATCTATTGTTAATTCACAAAGTTTGAAATCAGACAATTTAATTGCATCAGGCATTTGGCTGTAAATATTTGCGGATACAAAAAGAAATAAAATTATGATGAATTGCTTCATAGGATTAAATAGTTTTTTAATGATTATTTTCTTAATATTTTATCCATTGCCTTTCCCTTCGCCAATTCATCAATCAATTTATCCAGGTAGCGGATATTCCTCATCAGCTCATCTTCAATATCTTCCACGCGGTATCCGCAAATCACTCCTTTGATCATTGAGACATTGGGATTGATCTGAGGAGCCTGTTCAAAGAATGTCCTGAAATTGGTTTTGTTCTCCAAATGTTCCCGAAATGTTTTTTCATCATAACCTGTTAACCAGAATATGATTTCATGAACTTCTTCTTTAGTACGTCCTTTTCTTTCTGCCTTTTCAATATAATGCGGATAAACCCCCGCAAATGACATATTGTAAACTCTTTCGTAATTTTTATTTTGCATGATTTTTATTTTACAGGTTCATAAATTAATTGGACGACTCCCGATTTAAAAACATTCGTTTTTAGTAATTTCAAATGCAAGCTATCTTTCAAATTCTCAAATAAAGGTTTTCCTTTTCCTAAGGCTATCGGATGAACGGAAATCCTGTAAACATCAATAAGATTCAGATCAATGAAAGTTTTGATGAGGCTTGCTCCGCCATACAGCCAGATGCCTTTTCCGCCCTGTTTTTTAATCTCTGCGACAGCATTAGCAATATCTGAACTAATAAAAACGGCATTCTGGCTTTCTCCTTTCTGACTTGAAAATACATATTTATTTTTTGAATGAACGGCCTTCCAAAGATTTTGCTCTTCTTCACTTGCATTATCCTCCGGCTGATAATTTCCCCACATATCATAGCTTACCCTTCCATAGAAAATGGTATCAATTGTGGAAAGAAAACCGTCAAAATCCATGTCATCGTCCATAATGCACCAATCGATTTCTCCGTTGGGGCCTTCAATAAATCCGTCTAAGGTGACGGCAAGGTCTAGGATTATTCTTTTCATAGATGTATATTACTTTAATAATGGTAGCGAACTTAATTCGAAAAGGTTCCGGCGATATAGATTCACTCTGAACATGTATTATTTGCATGGCGAATAAATAATTGCCATTTCCCATTATTCCTCATCCAGGTATTAGTATATCTGCGTAGTAATTTTTTACCAGAATTCGGTGCTCCTTTGGCAGGAACAACTGTTTCTCTGCCCATTACGACGACCATATCTTTATAAAATAAAAAAGTTTCTGGAATTCTTTCAAATTCGATATATTTTATTGTTCCTTTTTTAATCAGGTCTAATAATTCCTTTTTTTCTTTTACGATTCTGTTTGTCGGATGATTGACCGTTACATCATCATTCATTAAGCTGTCTAAAGCGACTCTATTGCCTTCAAAAATAGCTTTTGCGTGGGAAAGTTCAAGTTTTCTTATTTGTTCTTTTAACAAAGGTGTTTCGAAAGAGTTTTGAGCCAAAGATTTAACGCAAATCAAAAACAGTATGATTGTAATTATTGAAGTTTTCATAATAAGTTATCTTAGTTTGATTCACTAATTTACTATTTCATTTTAATAAAAAACCGCCCTAAAACAGAACGGCTGTAATATTTAATTTGTATTTATTTAGGTGATTGCTACATCCGCATCTTTATAGATGTTCCAGAAGTTATAATCCGTCATTGGAGCATCGGTTATTCCTACATTTCGTCCCATGGTTACGATCTGTCCCCGGTGATAGGTTCCGTGCATTATAATATGCTGAATGTATTCATATTTGGAAAAATCACACTGAAACCACTGAGATTCGATTTTTACGTTTTTGGCTAAGTCCTCTTCAGACAGACTCTCCACATATTTCATAAGTTTTTCCGAATTGTTTTTTATTCCGGAGAAAATTTCATCTCTGGTTGTTTTAGCAGAAGTTTCGGCAAAATTAAAATCATTATTCTCCGCAATATGGCTCCACCAATATTCCTGGGTTTGCCAGATATGATGTAATGTGGCCAAAATAGTCGGGAAACTTGAAATAACTTCCTGGTTAAGTTGTTCATCAGACTTGGTCGAAAGCCAGTCGAGGTATTTATTGACCACCCAGTTGTTGTATTGGACGGTGTGCGTGATGAGGTTTTTTAGATTCATGATCTTAATATTTTGTTTTAATGATTCGGTGTATAAAATTAAGTAAAATAGTAGCCAATTTCATACAGGGTAGAAAATTCTTAACCAGTTTTTAAATTTTAAAATAATGATTCTCCGTTCAAATCCGTAGTAAGCACTTCGCTCATATAATCAAAAAAAGGACGCATGGCTAATAAGGTGAGAACGGATTCTTTCTGAAAATCATCGGATAGAACCTCTTTATCGGTGAATTTTCTCATCACTACATATTGTTTTTTTCTGATCAGGTCTATGGCGGGATGATCTTTATCAAAACCTCTTGGGGCGGTTTTTACGGCTTCCCCTTTAATTTCTTTAAAATATTTTATGAATGTATCATCTAAAGTGATCTTTTCAATTTCTGCGGTACTGTTTTCAAATTCTTTACGGATGCGGAGCAGGTCTTTGGCATCCGGTCCCCAGAATCCGCCTCCTACAAAGCTGTTTCCGGGTTCAATCTGAATATAATATCCGCCTCTCAGCATTGGTTTTGAACGGGAATATCCTACTCCGAAATTCGTCTTGTATGGAGTCTGGTCCTTAGAAAAGCGAACATCCCTGTAAATCCTGAAAATATGAATTCCTTTCAGGTTGTCATGTTCCTGAAGCTCGGTATACACCTGATTGAAAAATGCCTTGTTTTCTTTTACCACTGCATCATATTCTGCTTTGTGTTGAGCAAACCACTCACGGTTGTTATTTTTTTCTAGCTGTTTAAGAAATTCAAAGGTTTTTTTCATAATGGGAAGTGTCGTATTCTAAAGTCCAAAGATATTTATTTGATTCTATTTAACTCTATTGCATTTTGCATTCCCCCAACTGCTTCCATGGCTTCATCTTGATTTCTTTTGTTGGACCATCCTTTTTTAGCAAGTTCACTTCTAATTTCCTCCTCTGATTTTTCTTTTACTACATGATAAAATGCAAAGTCAATGACTTCAACCGGAACTCTTTCAATAATATAACTGGTGAGAACAGCAACTATTTTTAAATAAAGAATAATACCTGTAAGTCCTAATTGTAAGATCCAGCTGATTATCCATCCGATCCAACCTAAATTAATTTTGTTCACTATAAAACCTTCCGTAAATCTTATCTGTAAAAAATTTAAAAATCCAATTCTTTCCAGATTATTTTCATGCAAAATGAGTTCATATTGAAAATATTGGTTTAATACATAAATTAATATAACCATTACTCCCAACAGATATTTCAATTTGCTAAAATCTGTATAGTTTGAAAGCTTAATTAAATATTTCATCGTAAAAGCAATAGCAGTTGCCACCAAAAATTCAAAAAGCATAATTATGTATATCCCTTTTACGGAAAGAAATGCTAATACGAAACCGAGAGTTATCGAGAGGAATAAGCCACCAATAATGGGTAATGTGATATTGGGATTTTTTGTTTGTATTGGCTTTGGTAAGGTTTCAGGAATAACATAATCATCCCAGTTATTTCTCCTTTCTGCCTCATTTTCAATTTTATTGAGTGCATTTTGGTCAAATGTTTTTAAGATTTCCTCATAAGCATAGATGAATAGCTTTACTCTCTTAGAATTTTTTCCTGCATCCCATATTTCATTACCTAAGGATTCACTTTTTACGAAAACGGTTCCATTTTTATAATGGGCTGTAATAATTTCTGTCCAGCGTTCATTTATCCAGCCTGCTTCTTTACGTTTTGCTTCTATGCTGTTGCTGTCTTTGTAAACGATATCCCAGCCTAATTTTTCGAATGTTTTTTCTGCAATAGCAATAAAGAGTGTTTCATTGACAGGTGTTTTGAATTCTTCTTTATATTTTGGGGTGAAACTAATACTGTGTTTTTTCTTAATCGTTCTTTCGAAATTTTTAAAATTGTCTTCCATGGTAATTTGAGGCCGGATTATTTGTATGGATTTTTTTGTTTGTAAATTTAAAATAGTTGTTTCAATTCCTGGTATGTAAACTTAGAAAGATGATAGCTTTTTCAGCAATCATTAAAAAAATGCAGAATACTTGCGGAGCAAAGGTACAGTAAGCGATATAGAAAATGGAAGAAACTTTACATTTACTACATTGGATTTCAAAATTGATTAGAAATACTGAGGATAGTTGAGATTTGTTTTTATTAACTATCAGCTAACGTTTTGTAGCTTGGCGAAGTGGTGGAAATCGAAGCACAAATGTTCAATCGAAAAACTGCTGTTTAGCAAGAATCAACAATTACGACTCTTGTGTTTTTTAGAGGGTTTATTTTGGACTTCATTTCTATTGATTTGTTTAAAAATTCTGTAGCTCTATACACTGTGTTTTTTTCTGGGTCACTTGCTTTTCCTTCAGACTCAAAACAAGATTTTATGAAGTTAAATTCATGTTCTATAATTAGGTGTAATATATTATTATCCTCATGTTCCATAATAACTTTGTTTAAAATAGTCATTTCATTGTCATTTAAATAATAATTACTATCTCCATCAAGTTTGCCGTCAATAATTCTTTTCATTATAAGAATCATATAATCATTGAATTTTAAAAAATCAAATGAGCTAATATTTTCACCCTCATCATCTTTATCAAATTTAATCTCCTCTATTGGATAATGATGGGTGTAATTACCATATTGAAACATATAGCTATAACAAACTGTAGAAGTTGGAAGTTCATACAATAATGTAATGCCATATTCTTCATAAATTTTATTTTGATAATTATCTCTTGATTTCCAGTCACTTCCTTCATTATCATATTTCCCATATATTAATTCTTCATCTATATAGTAAATCAATTCAAATAATTCGTCAGCTGTAATATTGTTTATATTTTCTTTTACGATAGATAAAATATTATCATAGGAAACGAGATAAGAGTTTCCAAATTCAATTTTTCTTTCATTTATAAAATTTTCAAATGTTCTCTTGCAGAGTTTTTTGAATTTTAAATCTTGATAAAGTTTTTCAGAAGCTATTTCTTTATCAAACATATATATATTAGTGTTTCTTCCCATTTGAAATTCCAGTTCTGGTTTAAAATTACGGCTAACTTTCTAAGTTACGTATTGTGTAATAATGACAATAGATATTGCGCCAATTCTTTTTTTCTTTGTAGGTTAATTTATAAATGTAATTATTGCTTCTCCATTTTTTGTTGCGTTTGCAAAAACACTTTGTAATGTTGAAAATCCGTTAGCAACATAATCAAATGCGTCATATCTTTCGTCCCAAATTGTTGGATAAACTTCCTGTTCTGTCATTTTTTCAGAATTGAATTTTTGTTTTAAATCAGTAATTGTAATTGTCGAAATTTCATTATTTAACTCTGCAACTTGTTCTGGTGTCAAATAGTGAGCTGGTCCACAGCCTAAATCTTGTTCTTCATCTATTAGTTGTCCACTGAATAAAACCCTTACAAGATTATGCTCCGCAGTTGCTGAACTTTGTCCTGTAAGTAAATATATTATTCCGTCCCACGATTTGTCAATATCAATTAAATTTTCATTTTCCGTTTCGTCGTCATAGATTTTGTCTTCTAATAATGAACTATCTTTTAAATAATTTTCAAGTTCAGATTTTGTCACTCGAAGCAAATTTCCTATCATACTCATAATTCAAAATATTTGTCTAAAGTTGTTAATTTCTGTTAGTGCGGTTTTGTGACAAGGTTACAGCTAACTTTCTAATTTATATAAATATACTATTTCCTTACAGAAAACTATAATTCAAACAAAAAAACCGTTCTATTTTATAGAACGGTTTATATATTAAATTGCCTCGGTCGCTGACCGTTACATCATTATGCTTTTTTGTGGAATTTAAAAGTAGCTGTTCTTTTAATTCAGTTCTAAAACCAATTGATGATCTCATATTTTACTTTTGTATTAGGTTTTAATGTTTCCAAAGAAATATTACTGCCTTTTTCTATTCCTAAAACTTCAGCTTGCTTTTCCCAACTTCCTTTCGTGAATTTAAATTTTGCCGGGGTGTGTAATTTTAGTGTTATTATTCTTTCATAATCACTTTTTTTATTCAGTTTTATTTGATTAGGACTCCATTTTCCCAATTCTTCCTGATTTCCGGTGATATAAATTTCGTCTTCTTTATTGGGAACTTTTACAACGATTGATACCTTATAAACTTCATCTGAAAATATTTTATAAAATGTATCGGGAGCTTCATTGTTGGATTTTTGATAGCTTTCAATATATGAACTTAAAAAACCGCTTTCTTTCAAAAACTGCATGGGGTCTTTTATGTGCAGAATATCGTAGATAGCCTTTTTCTTGTCTTCCTGTTTATTAAAATAGGCTTCCACAATTTTATATCCCATCCAATATCCTAAATCATTGGGACGGTCATCTTTTTTTGATGTTCCATACAACCAGTCTTGTTGATCTTCTCCTTTTAGTCTGCTGACAAATTCCTTACATAGTTTGTCGAGATGTTTTTCTCCATACTGGAAGTGTGCAGAATTTATATTTTCCCCCGAAATCAATTCCCCGATAAAATCTGCTCCTCCTTCTAATAATGATTGTTTTAGTAAAGATTGTTCTCCCTCAACATTTTGTTGAAAGTGAATTAATTCGTGAGCAGCAAGTGCCGGAAGACCATCAAGATTTTTTATGACTTCAGTTCCAATGATTAATCCGTCATTTGTAGAGGTTCCTCCTGAGTATCCTAACCCATACACCAAATAAATGGGTGGAAACTTAGCTTCAGGATACCAGTATTTGAGGGCGCTATAAATTGCCCTTAACCTTTTTTCTTTTGATGGAATATCATGTATTATATTTCGGGTAATTTCGTATTCAGATTTTTTTCTTTTAACATTAGCATATAAAGAATCTGCGCTCATTACTCTGTAAGGAAACGCATTAAGACCAACAGAACCGTTTTGTAAATACTCTTTAAATGGATTTTCTTTTGACGTTTCCATTTTGTCAAATGCTATCCAAAAATTGGTAAAATCCCGAGTTTCAAAAACTGCATTTAACGGACTTTCTGAAAAAGTGGTTTGTCCGAAAGAGAAATTAGAAATTATTAAAAGAAGAATAGTTAAAACTTTAAAATTCATTTTTTTTGATTTTAAATACAATTTTGTATAGAATGTTGTACAACAGAAAAGTATTGACGAATATATAATTGTGCTAATGTTGTTTTGGTTTTAGTTCTCTATTTGTCAATTGTTAAATTAAAATCTAAATATACTATTTCCTTATGAAAAACCATAATCCAAACAAAAAACCGCCCTATAAAATAGAGCGGTTAGTATATTAATTTGCCTCGTTCGCTGGCCGTTACATCATTCCCGGCATTCCGCCACCCATTGGCATAGCTGGTTCGTCTTTTTTCACTTCAGTGATTACGCACTCAGTGGTTAAAAGCATTCCTGAAACTGAAGCTGCGTTTTCAAGGGCAACTCTTGTTACTTTAGTTGGGTCGATGATTCCTGCTTCAAGCATGTTCACGTATTCGTCAGTTTTAGCATTGTAACCGAAATCTCCGTTTCCTTCCGCTACTTTAGCAACGATTACAGAGCCTTCACCACCTGCGTTAGCAACGATTTGTCTTAATGGCTCTTCGATAGCTCTCTTAACGATCTTGATTCCTGTAGTTTCATCAGCATTAGCTCCTGAAAGATTTTCTAAAGATGTGATTGCTCTTACTAAAGCAACACCACCACCGGCAACGATACCTTCTTCTACAGCAGCTCTTGTTGCGTGTAGCGCATCGTCTACTCTGTCTTTTTTCTCTTTCATTTCCACTTCAGAAGCAGCACCTACATAAAGTACAGCAACACCACCGGCTAACTTAGCCAGTCTTTCCTGAAGCTTTTCTTTGTCATAATCAGAAGTGGAAGTTTCCATCTGAGCTTTGATCTGAGAAACTCTTCCTTTGATCTTGCTTTCGTCACCACCGCCATTTACGATCGTTGTGTTATCTTTATCAATAGATACTTTTTCAGCAGTTCCCAACATATCTAAAGAGATGTTTTCCATGGTGAAACCTTGCTCTTCAGAAATTACCTGTCCACCTGTTAAGATCGCGATATCTTCCAACATGGCTTTTCTTCTGTCTCCGAATCCAGGCGCTTTTACAGCAGCAATTTTAAGAGATCCTCTTAATTTGTTTACCACTAAAGTTGCCAAAGCTTCTCCTTCAACCTCTTCAGAGATAATCAATAAAGATTTACCTCCCTGTGCAATTGGCTCAAGAACCGGAAGCAATTCTTTCATAGAAGAGATTTTTTTCTCAACTAAAAGAATGTATGGGTTTTCAAGCTCAGCCAGCATTTTCTCAGGGTTTGTCACGAAATAAGGTGACTGGTACCCTCTGTCAAACTGCATCCCTTCTACAACGTCTACGGTTGTATCAGTACCTTTAGCTTCTTCTACGGTAATTACTCCTTCTTTACCTACTTTTCCGAATGCTTCAGCGATCAGAGAACCGATGGTATCGTCATTGTTGGCAGAGATAGAAGCAACCTGCTTGATTTTTTCTGAAGAATCACCTACCTCCTGAGATTGAGTTTTAAGGTTTTCAACAACTGCTGTTACCGCTTTGTCAATACCTCTTTTCAAGTCCATTGGATTAGCACCTGCAGCTACGTTCTTAAGACCTTCTCTTACGATAGCCTGTGCCAAAACAGTAGCGGTAGTAGTACCGTCTCCTGCGATATCATTGGTTTTGGAAGCTACTTCTTTTACCATCTGAGCTCCCATGTTTTCTACTTTATCTTCAAGTTCGATTTCCTTTGCAACGGAAACACCATCCTTAGTAACGTGAGGAGCACCGAAAGATTTTTCAATCACTACATTTCTTCCTTTAGGTCCTAAAGTTACCTTCACTGCATTTGCCAATGCATCAACACCTCTTTTTAAAGCGTCTCTTGATTCAATATCGAATTTAATATCTTTTGCCATAATTTTTTATTGTATTAATGTGCGTTGTACAATGTATTAATGAATTTTATATTCATGAAGTCATTCTACATGAATACATTTTACTTTTTTACAGATTATCCGATAATTCCTAATAAATCAGACTCTCTTACGATTAAATAATCTTTTCCTTCCAATTTCAATTCTGATCCTGAATATTTCCCGTAAAGAACTTTGTCACCTACTTTAACAGTTGTAGGCTCATCTTTTTTACCAGGACCTACTGCTACTACTGTACCTTCTTGTGGCTTTTCTTTTGCCGTGTCCGGAATAATAATACCTGAAGCTGTTTTAGTTTCTGCAGCAATTGGTTCTACCAAAACTCTGTCTGCTAATGGTTTAAAGTTTACTGACATAATTATATCTGTTTTAAGTTATTTCTGCGTTGGAATTCTCTAAATGTATGCCAAGCGTCTGAAAAGAAATTTTTGGCAGAATTTTATTACAGGGTGTGAAATTTTGGCAGAAAAATAAAAAGCCGGAAAATTTTCCGGCCTTTGTTTTCTTGTAATATTCTTGGTCTTTAAGGGCAGTTCTGTCCCGGTCCAATCCATAAAATGCATCTTCCATTGTCGTTGTATTCACAACAGACAAGTGTTGAAGCTCCGCCTATAATAGATTTCTGGGCTTCTCTGCTTACTAATTTGGCATTTTTCATAAAGTAATATTTTGTTGTTAATATTCCTGAGCATTTAACGTCAATCAGGTTTTTGACTTTGGTGTATTTTCAAAAGTAAAGTTTTTTATCATTGCCTGTATGATTTGGTGTCAAAAAGGAGAATAATGATGACGAAATACGTTTTTGAGTGGTTCAATACTGTTTTGAATAAAAAAAGGTTTACCAATCTGGTAAACCTTTTATATGATTTTTTTAAATCTTAATTTTTCTTTCCGGCGGCCTGCATTGGATTCACTTTTCCGTTTGCACTTCCTCTTACGCCATCCTGCTGTTTTTGTTTGAATACCTGGAATTTTGAAGTTTCAGAATTCGTTCCGTCATTGCTCCAGAAATTGTTCGATGTATCAATGTCAGCCGTTTCTCTCATTGGATCAAGCTGAATGGATTTCAACTTTTTATTGAAATAATAGGTTTTTGAAACTTTCTCCTCATTATGTCTCCAGATTTGAGCGGAAGACTTGTCATATAGCTTTGAGCCGTCTTCAAAAGTGAATTCAAGAATGATAGGCATTACCAATCCGCCTTTGTTAGCAAAATCGATTTGATAAGCGGTCATATTTTTAAATTTGTCCTTATCCTTTGTGTCAAGAGAAGCCATATTATCCACCTTGAAAGAGTATTCCTTGTTGGTATCCACTTTTTCCTGTCCTCTGTCATAACGGTAGTAGAAATCCTGAACCTCCTTATCTTTCTCTACGTAGAAAGCAATGTTTTTATCCTCTCGGTTTCTGATTTTTGAAATATCTTCAAAATCATTTTGTATAGGCTTATCCACTTTATATCTTACTTCATTGGCTTTCGGAACGGCATCCAGATCTGGAGTGGCCACTGTAACTTTTTCAATCGCAATATCTACCGGATCTGTTCCATAGAACCATCCTCTCCAGAACCAGTCAAGGTCTTCACCGCTTGCATCTTCCATGGTTCTGAAGAAATCTGCCGGTTCAGGATGCTTAAATGCCCAACGTTTAGAATAGGTTTTGAATGCTTTATCGAAAAGTTCTCTACCCATAATGGTTTCCCGAAGAATATTCAATCCCGTTGCCGGTTTTGAATACGCATTAGGCCCGAAATGAGTGATGTTTTCTGAGTTGGTCATAATAGGTTCCAGCTGATCTTTCGGAAGCTTCATATAATCTACAATCGTCCATGCCGGACCACGTTTTGAAGGGAATTTATTATCCCATTTTTCTTCCGTAAGGTATTCCACAAAAGTATTCAACCCTTCGTCCATCCAGCTCCATTGTCTTTCGTCTGAGTTGATGATCATCGGGAAGAAATTGTGTCCTACTTCGTGGATGATCACACCAAGCATCCCATTTTTGATTCCTTCCGAATATGTTCCGTCTTTTTCCGTTCTTCCGTAATTGAAACAGATCATTGGATATTCCATTCCGTTGGCAGCTTCTACCGATTGTGCTACCGGATATGGATAGGGAATGGTAAATTCGGAATAGGTTTTAATAGTGTGGGCAACTGCTTTTGTAGAGTATTTTCTATATAATCCGTAGGATTCCTTCGGATAGAAGCTCATGGCCATTACTTTATTGTTGTTCTCGGGAATGGTTACGTTCATGCCGTCCCAAATGAACTTTCTTGAAGACGTCCACGCAAAATCCCTTACGTTACTTGCTTCAAACGTCCATGTTTTTCTTTGTTTTGAATGGTTTTTTTCCGCTTTCTTCGCTTCATCCAACGTTACGATTTCTATAGGCTCATTAGCATTCTGTGCCTTTCTGTACCGTGCCAGCTGATCGGAAGATAATACCTGCTCATAATTTTTACATTCTCCGGTTCCGCCCACAATATGATCGGCAGGAACATTCATGGAAACTTTAAAATTTCCGAATACCAAAGCAAATTCACCTCTGCCGGTGAACTGATGATTTTGCCACCCTAGAAAATCGCTGTATACGCACATTCTCGGGTACCATTGCGTCATGGTGTAAAGATCATTTCCGTCTTCAGGGAAATTCTCATAACCGCCACGGCCTCCTTTGGCTATCCTGTTGGGGATATTGTAGTTCCAGTCTACTTTAAAAACGAATTTTTCTCCCTTTTTTAAAATTTTAGGAAGGTCGATACGCATCATCGTTTTGTTGACTACATATTTTAAGGGATTTCCTGCAGCATCAGTTACTTTCTCCAGGTTCACTCCGTATCCGTTATCTTTTGCAGGAAGATCAGTAGTTCTTAACTGCTGATCATTGGCTGTCTTCGGAAGGGTAGACGAATTGTCGTAATCGGCATTTTTAATATTGGACTGCTGGTTTTCATCAAGCTGCAACCAAATATAATCCAGGTCGTCCGGTGAATTATTATAATAAGTAACTGTTTCGGAGCCTTTCAGATTTCTTTTATCTTCATCAAGATAGGCTGAAATTTCATAATCAGCTCTGTTTTGCCAGTATCCGTGTCCCGGGGCTCCTGAAGCCGCCCTGTAAATATTGGGAGTAGGAAGAATCGTCCCTAATTGTTCAAATTTATTTCCGTGATTACTGCCTGGATTATTTTGAATATTCTGAGCCGTTAAACCTATATAAGCAAATGTTGAAAGTAAAGCTACTTTTAATTTCATGATCAAAATTTGTTTAAGAGTTTTCAAATATAACAATAAGTAGTTGAAAAGTTGAAAATGTTTCAACGTTAAAAGGGAATTCTTTCTAAAGTCATTTTTAATGCCAAAGCAAAAACCCCGGAAGATACAAACAGGATCCAGTCTTTTTTATTAACTTTAAATAGATTGAGTAGTACAAATAAGATCAGAAGAATTGCCAATACAATTACTATTTGACCTAATTCAAGACCGATATTGAATCCCAGGAGCGGAACAGCTATGCTTTGGCTCTTCGCGATCATTACCCTTGCCGTATTGGCGAAACCCATTCCGTGGATAAGCCCGAAAATTAAAGCCAGATAATAGTTGGCTCTCATTAATGTCTGTTTTTTGTTCTTCATCACAATATTATCGAATGATGTCAGAACAATAGTGAGAGGAATTAAAAATTCAACCCAGTCTGAAGGCACTCTGAAAACATCCAATATGCTTAATGCTAAAGTGATGGAATGCCCGATGGTAAAAGCTGTTACAAGAATCAGGATTTTCTTCCAGTCCTGATAAGAGTATACCGCAATCAGTGCTAAAACAAAAAGCTGATGATCCAGAGCGTCTAATGAAATGATATGTTCCCAACCGAGATTCAGATAGAATAAAAAATCCTGCATCATAAAATAAAATATTAAGGCTTACGAAAATAATGATTAATTTCGGAACAAATTTCAATAGGCAATGGGTAAAAAAATATTTTTGATTATAGGGATTCTGTTTCTTTCTTTACAGGTTTTTGCAAAAGATATTCATCCTTATCATGTAGGGTCTGTAGAAATCAGCTATAATTCGAAATCGAAGACATTTGAAATTACCGGACGTTTTTTTCTTGATGACCTGGAAAATGCTTTGAGCAAAAAATACGGGAAAACTCTTCGTTTCAATGATGTTAAATATAAATTGTTGCTCAATGAAGCCTTGAAAGCCTATTGTGCAGAATATCTCAAATTAAAAACCAATAACAAGTTTTTAAAAGTGGATTATCTGGGCTATGAAGAGGATAATGAATCTGTCAATATATATCTGGAGTCAGAATCTGTTGATCATCCTAAAAAGATAGAAACGGCAGTGAGTTTTTTGTATAATCTTTTTGATGACCAGATCAATATTGTTCATATTATCGTAAACGGTGCCAGAAAGAGTGAAAAACTAACCTACCCTGAGCGCTATTTATATAAGCAATTCTAATTTTTCATCATCACAGTGCCTGCTGGTAATGTCGCTAATACGGGTGTTAGGTATATTTCTTTGTGAGTTATCTTCTTTTAATGTTTGGTTTTAACGGTTTGATTTTCAATTTTTAACTTTTTTTGGTGTGGATGTTTGAGGTGGTTTTAAATAATATTTTATTAATATGCTTGTTTTTAAAGTATTTTTTTTAAATTTGTTAAATAAGTTAAATTATCATAAAAAATAATGTAACATTTATTAATTATTGTATGTTTTAATATAATTTTTAAATTAAATGCATTATAAATGATATTTTTTAAATCGCTATTTTGACGGGGCTGCTATTGTTTGTATTTAGGTAGGGATTGGTAAAATATATTTAACGTAACCTTGAAACCCTCAATCTGCCTGAAAACAGGCGCATAATTCTAATAACACAAATAGTAAAACACTTACTGCTGTGAGTGTTTTTGTTTTTTTTGCCGGAATTTAATTTTCCAGCTGGAGTAAAGCATTCATCCCTTTAACATGGGCTATTAAATCGGGGAAAAAATTAGTATAGCATTGTTGAAGAATACCTTTATTCTGCAGGAACGCTTCAAATACGGGGATATCAGTATTGAGATATTTGGCTTTGTGAAGAACATTCCGCATACTGAATTGTATTCCCTGGTTTTCACGGTAGTTGTACAACCAATCATCCTGTTCCATTTTTATTAACATTCTTTTCAGATTCTCAGGAAGCCAGACTTCATATTCATGGAGAACTTTGTATACTTTTAGGGAATGTTTTTTCCATCCATTGAGAGAATTCAAAGCAGGATCATTGGCAACAAAATAATCCATGGCAACATCTACAAAAGCGCCGGAGTATAACCTAACTAATGGACTGAAAATCTTTTTTGCTTCATGAATAGCAGGGTGGGAATCGGTAAAGGTATCAATGGCTCTGTGTAAAGTAATCCCATCCTGGATGTCCTTAGGGAATGAAAAACGGTCTTTATTAGGAATAAAATCTTCTAAAAACTGCCCGACGATTTGTCCGTCGGAAAAAGTCAGAAATGAGTGAGCCAGATAATTCATATACCAATATAATACATAAAATTAAATCCTCCGAATATTTTAACGATTCGGAGGACTTAAGGTAATTATTTTTTGAAGATTATTGGACAATAAATTTCTTATTTCCAATCAACGTATTTTTTTCATCATAAATGCTAAGGAAATATTCTCCGGAAGCAAGACCTTTTAAATGGATACTTTTTTCTGAAGTAGTCAGTAAGAGCTGGCCAAGAGAGTTAATTACTTTGAATGAATACTTTTTGTTATCATTAATGGAAATGTGAATAATATCTTTTGCCGGATTAGGATATAAAATAAATTCTTTAGATTTAAAGTTGATATCCGCTGTAGCTAAATTAGCTTCAGGCATAAAATTCGAGACCACACACGCAAAACGGGAAAAGCCGAAAGCTTCATCTGAAGGATTTGTATTCCCTATAGCAATTCCTGTAGGTTCCGTATTGTAATTGACGTTCGGGTTTGCCCAACGATTAATTCTTGAGCAGCTAATTCCTGCAGCCGTACATTCATCATTATAGGCCATAATAGTTCTCCATCTTTGTGAAGAAGCACTGGCTGTTCCTAAAGTAATGGCTGTCTGATTAATATAGCCGTGTTGATGACTGCAAGGAAGAGAGCCTGTTGCAACATACCAGTCATGATTAAGCCCCATATTATGTCCCATTTCGTGAGCTAAAGAATAATTGGATACTACACAGTTATAGATAGTCACAGAAAAAGCAGCGTTACTACTGTAGTTGGTAGGATTTGTATTAAGATTTCCTAAACCACAAGTGTTCGTTGGAGTAGAGGTAACCAGACTGCAAAGATCTGCTCCATATGTCGTTCTTAAGGTGTGTACATCATCCATATAGGAGTCACCGTTGGTTCTGAATCTTGTAAGGTCTGTATTAATATTTCCAGACTCTGTATAAGATATTTCCCCAGAATATACCAGGTTAATCGTAGTATTGGTAACTCCGGAATTAATAAGTGCTGTATTGAAATTAGTAACAGCAGTAGCGATTAGGGTATTACTTTGTGAAACTCCGCCCCAGATTGTTCTTGCTGCGGTAGTGTATACAACCATTACATCGATTCTGGTTGCACTGCATACCGGAGTAGATTCGGAACATACATCGGCATTAACTTTATTGGCATTGTCTAAAATTGAAGGATCTAAAACATAATCATTTTTAGAATCCTGGCTGATCATTTTTTCATCACTTACTACCGATAGGGCGAAAACGTCTCCCTTAGTTTGGTGAAACATCACTTTTTCTGTACCGGAAGCATACATTCCGGTAACAATATTGTCATATTTTGAGAGTACTAATTCTGCGTTGGGAGAATTCACTATATCATAAACATACGATTCTGTACCGTTGCTGTATCTGAAAATACGATTGAATTTAGCGGTAATCTCTTTATTGGTGGGAAGCGCGATCTGTAGATCAGACTGTAAATTGAAAGCTGGTTGCAGATAATACTTCGTTAAAGTATAATTAGAAGCAAGTTCTTTATGTATCTTTTGTTCAGTAGGTAAATTATTTTCATTAATGATATTCTGGAAAACTTTATTTTGGGCAAAGAACAAGCCTGTACAAAAAATCAACAAAGCTGTGAATTTTGTTTTCATAGTTATTTAGTTTTAAAATGGTTTTAGAGACAAATATATAAATAGTTAGCTTAAGACTGTAATAGCTGGATAAGTTTAAAAAAGCCTTTCATGGAATTCTTCAATTTTACTTACCTCTTCAATTTTGATCCCGAATTTTCTTTTGGGAATTTTATTAAGGTTGGAAATGAAAATTTTCTCATACCCCAGTTTTTCAGCTTCGGAAATTCTTTGTTCGGCTTGAGCAATGGGACGGATTTCACCACTTAAGCCTATTTCTCCAGCAAAACAGAAATGTTCGGAGATCGCTATGTCTTCGTTGGATGAAAGAATAGATGCGACAACAGCCAAATCCAAAGCAGGATCATCTGTTTTTATCCCTCCGGTAATATTCAGGAAAACATCTTTGGCGCCAAGCTGGAAACCTGCTCTTTTTTCCAGGACGGCGAGAAGCATATTCAATCTTTTGGCATCAAAACCCGTTGAGCTTCTTTGTGGTGTTCCATAAACGGCAGTACTTACTAGTGCCTGGATTTCCAATAACATTGGACGGTTTCCTTCCAGTGTTACAGCAACAGAATTTCCGGAAAGTTCCTCGAATTTCTTGGTGATTAAAATTTCAGAAGGATTTTTTATTTCTCTCAGTCCTTGTGCAACCATTTCATAAATTCCGATTTCGGAAGTGGAACCGAAACGGTTTTTATTCGCTCTTAACAATCTGAAAAGATGATTTCGATCTCCGTCAAAATTTAAGACAACATCTACCATGTGCTCCAAGACTTTTGGTCCTGCAATTTGTCCGTCTTTGGTAATATGGCCAACAAGAAAAACCGGTGTGTTATTTTCTTTAGCATATTTGATGATCTCATTGGAACATTCCCTGATCTGGGAAACGGTTCCTGGTGAACTTTCAATAAGCTGTGACTGTAGCGTTTGAATGGAATCTATAATAATGAAGTCAGGATCCAGCTTTTGGGCTTCATGAAGAATCTTTTCCAGTGAGGTTTCAGTAAACAGAAAACAATTCGGATTTTGAATTTCAGTTAAACGGTCCGCTCTCATTTTAATCTGAGAGGCACTTTCTTCCCCCGAAACGTAGAAAATCTTTTTCTTCATTTTCAAAGCAAGCTGAAGAAGAAGGGTGGATTTTCCGATTCCGGGTTCTCCACCGATCAGAGTTACCGAACCTAAAACAATTCCGCCGCCCAATACACGATTGAGTTCTTCGGAAGGCGTTTTAATTCTTGGCTCTTCACTGGTTTCAACCTCAATAATATTAATGACGTGCTGTTTCGATTTTGAAGAAGGAAGGCTTTTATGAGAAGGTTTTTCGATGATTTCTTCCACTAAAGTATTCCATTGCCCGCAATTTTTGCATTGCCCCATCCATTGAGAATACTGAGTTCCGCAGTTTTGACAGAAATATGCTGTTTTAAGTTTTGCCATACTGCGAAGTTCAAAATTTTTTTTGAATTTTTTCTTTCGAATTTTAATTAATTTTCAATCATGAAAAATATTGTGTTAAAAAGCCTGACAACTTTTGTGGTCATGAGTCTCCTGAATTTTCTATTTACAGTATGGACGATAGGATTTTTGCATTTGCCGGGTGGGAATTTTGGAATGTTTCCTTTTCTCATTCTGATTTTTTGCTCAATAATTAGTTTGATAGGATTAATTACTGTATTGATTTTTAGAAAAAGCTACCATTCTATATTGCGGATCTCCATTTTATTTGAAACTATTTATCTGTTTCTTTTAATTATTTCAGGCAATAACCCCTTTTTATATTTTTCGGAGGCTTCGAATGAAAGTATTTTAAATTTACTGATGTACATAAATTCGTTTATTGTTTTTCTTATAATCTACCTTTTTGATTTAATATACTCCAAAATAATCATTTCAAATTTAAAAACTGGTAAATAAAATCAAAATCCATTGTTGAGGAGTTGCTCAATTTACATTAATCTTTATACACGATTATCTGCATTATTTGCTCAATCAGCGAGAAAATATAAACGTTATTCATCTGTATTTTAAGTGTAATTAAAATTTAAAAATTGCATTGTATTTCTTTTTCCCCTAACTTTGCACAAACCTAATCTAATGAGTAAAAAGAATACAAAATACATCTTTGTGACAGGAGGTGTAACTTCATCTTTGGGAAAAGGAATCGTTTCTGCTTCTCTGGGACTACTACTAAAATCACGCGGTTTTAATGTAACGATCCAAAAACTAGATCCTTATATCAATATTGACCCAGGAACACTGAATCCTTATGAACACGGAGAATGTTATGTAACCGAAGATGGGGCGGAGACGGATCTGGATTTAGGTCATTACGAGCGATACTTAGATGCTCCCACTTCCCAAAACAACAACGTTACCACAGGGAAAATCTACCAGACTGTAATTGAAAAAGAAAGAAAAGGAGACTTTTTAGGAAAAACAGTTCAGGTAATTCCTCATATCACCAACGAAATCAAGCGTAGAATTAAAATTCTTTCCAAACAGAACTACGATATCATTATTACGGAAATCGGAGGAACTGTGGGAGACATCGAATCCCTTCCTTATATTGAAACGGTTCGCCAGTTGAAGTGGGAATTAGGAGAGAAAAATTCTATGGTAATTCACCTTACATTATTGCCTTATCTGGCTTCAAGTGGGGAATTGAAAACAAAACCATCACAACATTCCGTTCGTCAGCTGATGGAAAGCGGAATAATGGCGGATGTATTGGTTTGCAGAACGGAACATAAAATTCCAAAAGATCAGAGAGCAAAACTGGCTCAATTCTGTAACGTTCCTTTAGATAATGTAATTGAGTGTAAAGATCTGGATACTATTTATGAAGTGCCAATGTATCTTCAAAAACAGAACTTTGATGACGTAGTTTTAAAAGAGCTGGACCTGAAAAGTGATAAAGATGCCGATCTGAAAGACTGGAAAACTTTCCTTAAAAAATTCCAAAACCCTAAAAAGACTATAGAGATCGCGTTAGTAGGTAAATATGTTTCCCTTCAGGATTCTTATATATCTATTGCTGAAGCTTTCAAGCATGCGGGAGCTGATCTGGAAACAGCGGTGAAAGTAAGATGGGTGTACAGTGGAGACATCACCGAAGAAAATATTAAAGAAACTTTAAAAGGAGTCAACGGAATTCTGATCGCTCCGGGATTCGGAGACAGAGGAATTGAAGGGAAAGTCCTTACCGCACAATATGCAAGAGAAAATAAAATTCCTATGCTGGGAATCTGTTTGGGAATGCAGATCATGACCATTGAATTCGCAAGAAATGTTTTAGGGCATTCTAAAGCCAACTCTATGGAATTTGATACCGCTACACCGGATCCTGTGATCTCATTAATGGAAGAACAGAAAAATATTGTAGATAAAGGAGGAACTATGCGTTTGGGAGCCTGGAAGTGTGCTTTGAAAAACGGTTCTAAATTATCAGATATCTACGGAAACAAAAATATTCTGGAAAGACACCGTCACCGTTATGAATTCAACAGTGATTATCTACAGGATTTTGAAAAGAAAGGTTTCTTTGCTACAGGAACAAACCCTGAAACAGGATTGGTTGAGGCATTAGAAATGCCAGATCACCCATTCTATGTTGGGGTACAGTATCATCCGGAATACAAGAGTACGGTAGCTACGCCACATCCTTTATTCAGAGCTTTTATCAAAGCTTGTACATCGAAATAAAGTAATTACATTACGATAAACGTCTTATTATAAACTCAGGTTGATTATTATCAGCTTGAGTTTATTATTTTGTAATAGGGTAAACGATAGAGTTTTGATAAAAAAACAGTATTTTTGTCAGCTCAAAAAAGCTACAGATTTATAAGTTTTGTTATAATTCAATAGCAATAAAAATAATTTTAATAAAATCAACATGCAACAGAACAACGGACTCGATAAAAGTCAAATGATTAGTTTTGCGGTTTTATGTTTGGTGCTTTTCGGCTTCATGTTTTATTTTCAAAACAAGCAGCAGAAAGAAGAGGAGCTGAAAGCTCAGCAGCAAAAGACAGAACAGGTAAAAACTGCCGTAAAGCAAACTCAGGCAAGTAATATCAATCCAAATGTAACTCCTAATGCAATTCAGGTGTCCAATCTGGCCAACAACGAATTGAAACTGGAATTCTCCAGCTTAGGAGGACAGGTTTCTAAAGTGGAGCTTTCACAATACAAAGCGTATGATCAGAAAAGTGATAAAGCAGATCTGCCGCTTTATCTGATTAATAAAAATAATTCCAGCTACGGGTTTCAGTTTAAAGATAAAACAGGAAAAGTAATTAATACCAAAGATTTGGTGTTCTCTCCAACGGTTAACGGGAACTCTGTGACCATGACCGCTAATTATGGAGGTGCTGTTATTCAGTTTATTTATACATTACTTCCGAAATATACCTTAGATTTTAAAGTAAGAACTCAGGGACTTGCTAAAGTGACTTCAGATACAAAAGCAGATTTCATCTGGAACTATAATGTGAGAAATTTAGAAAAGGGTAGGGCTCAGGAACAGTCTCACTCAGAATTCTCTTATGCTTTCAATAATTATAAGGATTATGATTATGATGCGAGAACAGATATGGATGAGCCGGACGAAACGTTAAACTGGATCGGGGTAAAGCAGCAGTTCTTTTCTTCAATTATTGAAGCGAAGACCGGTTTTACACAAAGTAAAGGGAACCAGGAGAACGTAGAAGAAGGGGAGTATTTGAAGAAATTTAATTATGAAGGGTTTGTTCAGATGACCGGAAATGAATTAAACCAGGATTTCACGTGGTATTTTATGCCGCTGGATTTACCTTTATTGAAATCGTATGATAAAAACTTTGATGAAATATTACCTTTAGGCTGGTCATTTATCGGATCTATGAACCGTTGGTTCTTTATGCCGATGTATAACTTTATTTCTTCCTGGGGAGTAACAGCAGGTTGGGCTATTTTCATATTGACGATCATTGTGAAGCTTATCTTGTCACCAATTATGTACAAACAGCATAAATTAAGTGCGATGATGAGGGTGATCCGCCCGGAAATCGATGAAGTAAATGCCAAATTGAAGGATGCGGACCCTATGAAGAAGCAACAGGCAACGATGGAAGTGTACAGAAAAGCAGGGGTAAATCAGATGGCAGGTTGTTTGCCGGCGTTAGTGCAGATCCCCATTTTCTATGCGTTATTCCGTTTCTTCCCGAACTTTATAGATTTGAGAGGACAAGGCTTCTGGTTTGCAAAAGACCTGACCGCATATGATGATCTGATCAAGTTACCATTTAACATTCCTTTCCTGGGAGATCACTTAAGCGTGTTTGCATTAGCTTGTACAGTGGTAATCCTCATTTATACGATCATGACTTCAGGAAATATTCAGCAGCCTCAACAAGAAGGAATGCCAAACATGAAAGTATTAATGTATATCTTCCCGATTACATTCCTATTCTTCCTGAATACTTCTGCATCAGGTTTATCATGGTATTATTTTGTATCGAATGCGATCAACATTTTAATTATCCTTGTCATTAAATACTGGATACTGGATGAGAAAAAGATTCATGCCCAGATTCAGGCCAATAAGGAAAAACCAAAAGCGGAAGGGAAGTTCCAAAAGAGAATGAGAGAGATGATGGAGAAAGCTCAGGAACAACAAAAAATGGCAGAACAGCAAAGAAATAAAAAGAAATAACATATCATAACAGAAAGGGAAGCAAATTATTGCTTCCCTTTTTTATTTAGATAGATTTTAAATTTCATTTGTAAAGTCTGTGAAATCATAATTTACAATCTGAAGATATTTAGTCATATTCAAGTCTGAAAGATCTCCTGTGATATTTGGTTGGTCCATGCTTAGAAAGTGCCTCCTGATGAAGCTTAGTAGCATATCCAAAATTAGTATTCCATCCATATTGAGGAAATTCATCATGCAATTTAATCATCAGTCTGTCTCTGTAGTTTTTGGCTAAAATGGAAGCGGCCGCAATGGATAATACTTTAGAATCACCTTTTATAATACACTGATGTGGAATATAATTATAAGGATGAAATCTGTTTCCATCGACTAAAATAAGCTCCGGCTTTATCGTTAATTGGTCTAACGCCCGATGCATGGCATGGATGCTGGCATTCAGGATATTATGCTGGTCTATGAACTCAGCGGGAAGCTCAGCAATAGCATAACTTTTAACATTGTCTTTTATGTAGTCATCCAATTGCATCCGGGTCTGAAAGTTTAACTTTTTAGAATCATTAACTAAACTTTGCTTAAAATTATCATCTAAAATAACCGCGGCTGCCACTACAGGACCACTTAAACAGCCTCTGCCTACTTCATCACACCCCGCCTCGATATAATTATCCGTCCATTTCTTTAGCAAATCCATAAATTTTAACAATTTCTATCATGCAAAATTAATAATATTTCAAGAGTTATGGAAAAAATAATAATTTTTTGGGATTTTGTTTTGTGTTTTTAAGAAAGTTTTACAAATTTGTACTAAGCAAAAATTAATTTGATATGAAGAAACTAACAGCAGGTGTGCTTACGTTAGTGCTATCTTCGTCTTTAGCTGTGGCCAAAGCCCAGGAAACGAAGAATGATACCGTAAAAACACAAGACATTGAAGGTGTAGTCGTTACTGCACTCGGGATTAAAAGGGAAAAGAAGGCTCTTGGATACGCTTCCCAAGAAATTAAAGGCGATATGCTTTCGGACGCAGGACAAAATAATGCGGTAAGTGCATTATCAGGAAATGTAGCAGGGGTACAGGTTACGGCTCCATCTTCGATGGGGGGATCTACAAGAATTACTATGCGTGGTATTAGTTCTGTAACCGGGGAAAATAGACCTTTAATTGTTGTAGACGGAGTGCCTTTAGACAACGGCAATGTCAATGACATAGATACGCAAAGAGGTGCAGGAGGTAGAGACTATGGTGATGCTACTTTTGATATTAATCCAGATGATATTGAAAGCGTAACTGTACTAAAAGGAGGCCCGGCAGCGGCTCTTTATGGCTCCAGAGCAGGAAATGGAGCAATCATTTACACAACCAAATCAGCAAAAAAAGGCAGAACAGAAATCCAGTTAAATACGGGAGTGTCTTTTGAAAGCATTTATATTCGTCCGAAGTTACAAAATCAATACGGAGGAGGATTGTCTGATACTTTCGAAACGGTTAATATTGGAGGACAAACCTACAATATTGCTGAATACGGAACTGATGAATCATGGGGTCCAAAATATGATCCTAATTTACTTTATCTACCATGGAATGCATATGACCCGGAATTTGCCGAAGATTATATGAAACCTATTCCTTGGGTAGCTCCTAAACATGATGTGGATTCATTCTTTGATACTGGTGTTACCTACACAAATAATGTATCCGTTTCAAAATCCTTTAATGATACTAATATAAGATTATCATATACCAATACTAATATAGGAGGGATTATACCTACTTCTAAAATTAAGAAAGATAATCTTAGTTTAAATATGAATAGTAAGCTTTCTGATAAACTTAAAGCTGAAGCTATTTTAAACTATGTGAGAACAGACGGATTCAATAGACCAGAACAAGGTTATGGAGATAATTCAGTGGCACAAAAGTTCTATCAATGGGGCCAGAGACAGTTGGATATGTCAAAACTAAAAGATTATAAACTGGCCAACGGAATGCAAAGAACATGGAACAGAACAGCATGGGATGATGCAACTCCACTATATTCTGATAATCCATATTGGACAATTTATGAAAATACTTCAGAAGATTCCAGACATAGATTTTTTGGAAACGCTGGCTTAACGTATAATTTTAGCAAAAAAATATATGTTGTAGGTAAAGTGTACGGTGATGTTTATAGCCAAAGTATTAGTTCTAGGGTAGCTGTTGGTTCACAAGCCATCTCAGATTATACTATTCAGAAAAGAAATGTTTCTGAATACAATTATGAAGGAAGAGCACATTATAATGATAATTTCGGAGACTTTAGTTTGAATACTTTTGCAGGTTTCAATATTAGAAATAATAAATTAAGCTGGCTTGAAGGAACTACAGTTGGAGGATTAGTAATTCCTAATCTGTATAACCTGGCAAATAGTAAAGAAACAGCTTTAGCGACGAATGCTTCATTTTATTCCCGTATCAATAGTGTTTTCTATTCAGCGTCTTTCGGTTATAAAGATATGCTATTCTTAGAAACAACAGGAAGACAAGACTGGTTCTCATCATTAAGCGAAGGAGCTTTCTACCCATCTGTTACAGGAAGTTTTGTTTTCTCTAATGCGTGGAAAAATAATTGGCTGTCTTTTGGTAAGTTAAGAGCCGGGTGGTCTCAAATTGCATCTGGAGCTGATCCATACAGTAGATTAACTTATGCTACGATTGGTGTTCCTTTCCAAGGCAGCCCACAATATTCATTCCCTGCTATTTCTAACGAACCAAATATTAAGCCTGAGGTTAAAACAACAAAAGAAATTGGTCTAGAGATGAGCTTCTTTAAAAGAAGATTTGGGTTTGATATAACTTATTATGATGTTAAAACCACTGATCTTATTATACCTTTACCAGTAGATCCGTCAACAGGATATAATTTCAAAAGAATTAATGCTGGTGAAATGACTAATAAAGGTATTGAAGCAATAGTAAATATTAATCCTATAAGAAGTCAAGACTTTTCTTGGGATTTCACTTGGAATTTCACAAGAAACAGAAATAAACTTGTTGAGTTACAAGGTGATTTACAAAACTATATCCTTACCAATGCTCCATTCAGAGTTCAGTTAGCTGCGCAAGTAGGAGAAGCTTATGGGGTTATTTTAGGAACTGATTTTGTCTATGACGCAAATGGTAATAAGGTTGTTGATGAAAATGGATTTTATAAAGCGTCTGAGATCAAGCCACTTGGCTCTACTCTTCCAGACTATAATATGGGATTCAGAAATACATTCAGATATAAAAACTTAAGTTTATCGTTCCTTATTGATGTTCAACAAGGAGGGAAATATTTTTCTACAACACATATGTGGGGAATGTATTCAGGGATGTTAGAAGAAACTGCACTTGGAGGAAACAGAGAAGCAGGAGTTATCTTACCTGGAGTTAAGGAAGATGGAACACCAAATGACATTTTATTAGATGCACCGACTTGGGGTGGTACATATTATAGTACAGTTGATGCACAAAATGTATTTGATGCTAGTTATATTAAACTGAGAGACTTAACAATAGGATATGAATTGCCTAAATCTGTTATAGGGAATACTTTACAAGGAGTTAGAATCTCTGCCTTTGCTAGAAACTTGTTTGCATGGAATCTTGCCAATAAAGGAATTGATCCGGAAAATACAGCCTATGGTTCTGGAAATATCCAAGGTTTAGAGGGTGGTTCTTTACCATCTACTAGAGTTTACGGTTTCAATGTTAACTTTAAATTTTAATTAGAAATGAAAAAAATATTTTTTATACTATCCGTTTTAACAGCGACAGTTACTTTAAATAGTTGCGCGGATAATTTTGATGAAATTGACACTAATCCAAACTCTACGGATAAACCCTTAACATTTGGATTGTTTAATAGTGCGAATAAAGAATTAACGGACAATACACGTGATGAATGGGTATCCGGTAGAATGGTATTGCCATGGGTTCAGTATTCTGCACAGCGTGCATATACGGAAGAAGACAGATACCAGTATAGATTACCCAATGCTGCTACATTTTGGAGTGTTTCTTATACTGTAGCACAAGATTATAAAGAGATCATTAAACTTAACACTGATCCTACTACAAGAGAGCAGATGAGTGTATATGGTCCTAATGAAAATCAAATTGCTGCTGCTAGAGTAATGTTATCCTATGTTTTCTTAAACTTAGTAGACTCTTTTGGTGATGTACCATATTATTCTTTTGGAAATTCAGATCCTGATTTTCAAGCTCTAAGTATTGATGCTACATTACAGCCTAAGTTTGCAAGTCAGCAAAAAATTTATGCTGATATCTTGAAGGAGTTAAAAGAAGCTTCTGAAATGATTGATGAAAATGAAGTGGTATTTACTGAAGGAGATGTCTTATTTGGAAGTGGGGCAAAATTGAAAAAATTTGCTAATTCTTTAAGATTAAGGGTAGCAACAAGAGTTAAAGGAGTAGTTTCTGGTGCTCAAACTCATATTCAAGATGCTATTGCTTCTGGTGTAATGACATCTAATGCGGATAATGTAGGAGTAACTTACGAAGATAATTTAGTTAATCCTTCACCAATGTATGATAATTTTAGAACAAGATCCGATTTTGCCATTTCTAAAACTTTTGTAGAACTATTGAAAGGTAATACGGGTAATTTTGATTTAGATCCACGTTTATTTAAATACGCTACACCTAAAGGAACTCCAAAAGCACAAATCCTTGCTGGCACATCTCCTGAATCAACTAATCCTGCTGATTTTAATGGAATGCCTTATGGTATTCCGAGTACATTGGCTGCAAGTCAGGCACCTTCATCAAATTTCTTTAGTAAAAATGTACTAAAACCGAATTACAAAGAAATCTTGATGGAATATTCGGAAGTTGAATTCTTATTAAGTGAGGCAAATGGATGGGCACAAACGAATTATGTAAATGGCGTAAAAGCTTCAATGGAAAAATGGGGAGTGAGTGCAGCTGATATTAATGCATATGTTGCTTCCTTGCCTCCTGCATCTAAAGAAAACGTTTTAACTCAAAAGTATATTGCTCTGTTTATGCAACCTTATGAAGCTTGGGCTGAATATAGAAGAACTGGGTATCCAAATACTTTATTATTACCAGGACAGACAGGAACTCTAAATGTTGCAACAGGAGGTCAAACTACATATACTTTTACTTCTTTAATTGCAGGATTATCAGACTTACCAACCAGATTATACTATCCGACAACTGTACAAAACTTAAATACTGCTAACTATCAGGCAGCTTCAAATGCGATTGGAGGAGATGAAATGAACACCAAATTAATTTGGGATGTGAACTAGTCAATATTTTGAATTAACAATTAAAATATATTTTAACCAGCAAACCGCCTTCGGGCGGTTTTTTTATTTCCGTATATTTGTATTTCCAAAAAGCAGGCAATCTCATGCCTTTGAAAAACGAATATAAAGTACATGAATATTAAAAATATTATAGAAGAAAAACTTTCGGGAATCATTTTAAATGTTTACCAGTTAAAAGATATTAATCTGGAAGTTCAGGAAAATAAAACCGAATTTGAAGGCGATTTTACCATCGTCACTTTTCCATTGGTAAGACAGCTTAAGAAAAATCCTGAGAGCATTGGTGTTGAATTAGGAGAATCTTTGACTGCCCAAACCGATTTGGTGGAAAGCTTTAATGTGGTAAAAGGTTTCCTGAATATTAAAATCAATAATCAGTTTTTTGTAGATAATTTCAGATCACTAAATGATAGTTTCTCAAAGATTGAAAAAAAGAATGCAACCGTAATGGTGGAATATTCTTCTCCGAATACCAACAAACCTCTGCATTTAGGACACATCAGAAACAATCTGTTAGGATTTTCTGTAGCTCAGATTTTAAAAGAAGCCGGATATGATGTGATTAAAACCCAGATTATTAATGACAGAGGAATTCATATCTGTAAGTCTATGTTGGCCTGGGAAAAATTCGGGAACGGAGAAACTCCTGAAACTACCCATACAAAAGGAGATAAGTTTGTAGGAAACTACTATGTAGAATTTGACAAAAACTACAAAAAAGAAATTTCAGAACTTGTTGAACAGGGAGTTGCAGAGGAACAAGCGAAAAAAGAAGCTCCGGTGATGAAGGAAGCTCAAAAAATGCTTTTAGACTGGGAGAATGGAGATGAGAAAGTGAGAAGCCTTTGGAACGAAATGAATTCATGGGTGTATAAAGGTTTCAATGAAACCTATAAAAGATTAGGCGTAGATTTCGATCAGGTTCAGTATGAAAGCAACACCTATTTATTAGGAAAAGATCTTATTCAGGAAGGATTGGATAAAGGAATACTGTATCAAAAAGAAGATGGTTCGGTTTGGTGTGACCTTACGGAGGAAGGACTTGATCAGAAGCTTTTATTACGTTCAGATGGTACTTCAGTATATATGACTCAGGATTTGGGAACGGCTGTAGAACGTTTTAAAGATAATGATATCCAAAAACTGATTTATACAGTAGGGAACGAACAGGATTATCACTTCCAGGTATTATTTAAAATCCTTAAGAAACTAGGATATTCCTGGGCAGAACAATTATTCCATTTATCATACGGAATGGTAGAGCTTCCGGAAGGAAAAATGAAATCCCGTGAAGGAACGGTAGTAGATGCAGACGATCTGATGCAGGAAATGTATGAAACCGCAAAATCAAAAGCACAGGAATTAGGCAAGCTGGAAGGACTTTCAGAAGAAGAAAAAGAGGCCTCTTATGAAGTAATAGGTTTGGCTGCATTAAAATATTTTATGCTGAAAGTAGATCCTAAGAAAAAAATGCTTTTCAATCCTGCGGAAAGTATTGAGTTTAATGGAAATACAGGACCTTTCATTCTATACACTTATGCCCGTATTCAGTCTTTGAAAGGAAAAGCAAACTTTGAATATAGAGAAATTTCAAATGTAGCTTTAAATGAATTTGAAAAAGAATTGATCACGTTATTGACAAACTACAAAATAATCGTAGAGAAAGCTGCAGAATCCTTGAGTCCGGCCCTGATCGCTAATTATGTGTATGATCTGGTTAAATCATATAACTCTTTTTATCAGAGTAATCCTATTCTGAAACTTGAAGAGGAAAATCTAAAACAATTCCGATTGAATTTGTCGGATCTAACCGGAAAAACAATAAAAAAATCTCTGGAATTACTGGGAATAGGAACAGTAAACAGAATGTAAAACTTAGCCTCCTGATCTCAGGAGGTTTTTTTATGTTATTCTTAATGGTTTTTAGGATCTGATATATTTTCTACAACAACAGTCATGTTTTTTACAATCTTTAAAACAACTTAAAAGGTATGTTTGCAGAGATTTAAAAATATGATTATGAATGTACTAAAAAAATTAAGTTACCTTTTTGCAGCGTTTTTAGCTGTTACACTTATTTCATGTAATTCGGATGATGATTACAATGAGCCACAGCTTACTCCTTCACAAACCTTATCATCTACTCCCTGGGAAACTACCGGAGCAAAAGATAAAAATGGAAATTCAGTGGCTTTAAATGACCCTAGTGTAAGCGGTTTTGTGGGATATTCTTACTTTAAGGAGGATGGAAATTTTGCCATCTACGGACTCAATGATGTTTTAAGATCAAGAGGAACATGGTCGGTTTCCCAAGACGGAAAAACGAGAACGATTACAGCATTAAATCCGGATGGAACTACCATTTTTACCCGTGTAGTTGATATCTTGGTTTTAAATAAAAATGAGTTCACCTATAGAATCCATCCTAATCCAAATGATTCTTCTGTGTATTATGATATTATCCATACAAAGGTAAATCATACGGAACCTAATCTGGGACAGTTGATCCTGGCATCTACTCCCTGGGAGACAACAGGTGCAAAAGATAAAAACGGAAGTCCGGTTGCCTTAACTGATAACAGAGTAAGCGGATTCGTAGGGTACTCCTATTTCAGAGCTAATGGAACATATGCGATTTATGGATTAAATGATGCGTTGAGATCACAGGGGACCTGGTCTATTTCTCCTGATGGAAAAACCAGAACCATTACGGCCTTAAACCCTGACGGAAGCGTTATATTCACAAGAGTGGTTGAAATTCTTGCTTTAAACAAGATGGAATTCACTTACAGAATAATCCCGGATGCCAATAACCCTACAGAATTCTTTGATATTATTCACAAACCCGTCAATCATCTGGAACCATAGAATTAATAATAAACCCTGCTTAAAGTAGGGTTTTCTTTTTTCAGAGAAATTCAAATGTTAGTTCTTTGAGTTTCTTTATAGAGCTTTGCATTGCTCCATTTGGCATGTTTGGAAGGGGTAATTTGATATCCTTTTCTATAAGTATATACCTTCGTAAACTCTGCACCGAAGAATATCAGCATACAGGAATAATTGATCCACATCATGATCAGAATCACAGTTCCTGCCGCTCCGAAAGGAGAAGTAGGTTTGAACTGACTAAAATAAAGGCTTAGTAGAAATTTACCCAATGTAAATAATAGAGTAGTAAGAAAAGCACCTCTCCATACAGGTTTCCAACTCATCTTCACATCCGGAAGCACTTTAAACATCAAAGCGAATAACAGCATGACCACTCCAAAACCTATAATGAAGTTCACTGTTTCTACAAACATATAAGTTTCAAAACCAAAATAAGCGGTGATCCAGTTATTGAACAGACTGATGAATGAAGATAAGATCATAGTGATCATTAGTAAAAAACCGAGAATCAGGATCATTCCCAGAGAGTTGGCCCGGTCCAGAAGAAATTTAACGAATGCTTTTTTCGGAGCGGATTCTACATCCCAAAGCGTATTCAAAGAATGCTGTAACTGAAAAAACAGTGTAGTGGAACCAAACACCAGAGACCCGATTCCCACAATTTTCATAAAAATATTTTCTTTATCAATCAAAGCTCCTGCAATCATATTTTCTATACTTTTGGAAGCTTCAGATCCCATAATTCCGCTGATCTGGTAGCTGATTTCCCCCCGGATTGCTTCTTCACCGAAAAAATATCCCGCAATCCAGATGATAATGATTAAAAGCCCGGGAATAGAAAATATAGCATAATAAGCCAAGCTTGCCGAATCTCTTGAGGCATAAGAATCGTTCCACTCGGTGAAGGTATCTTTTAAAACTTCCCAGAAAAATTTGGCTCTGCTGATCATATTAGAAAGGATATCCGATTGCAATATTCAGAATAAGATTATCTTTTCTCCAGCTGCTGTCTCCGAAATTAATCTTATCAAAAGTCCATCTGTCTCCTTTTTCATAATAAGGCACTCTCAAAGGCATCGCCAAGTCTAACCTTAGAATTAAAATGGAAAAATCAAGTCGTAATCCTACTCCTGCACCTACGGCAATTTCACTTAAAAAGTTTTTGGAAAACTTTCCGCCTGGTCTTTCAGGGTCTTCGTTCACCAGCCAGATATTTCCGGCATCTGCGAAAACGGCAACATTTAAAAATTTATAAAGATTAGCGCGGTACTCTGCATTCAATTCCAATTTTATATCTCCCGCCTGATCAAAGAAAATTCCATCCGTTTGTGTTCTCGGATCATAACTTCCGGGTCCTAATGTTCTGGCGCGGAAAGCACGGATACTGTTACTTCCCCCAGCAAAAAATTGTCTTGAGAACGGAATATGTTCTGAATTTCCGTACGGATAGGCTAGCCCTGCAATCAATCTTGAGGCAAAAGAAGTTTTTTCAGCAAACTTATGATAGAATCTTAAATCATTTTCAATCTTAGCATATTGGCTGAACGGAATATCAAAAATTTCTTTTTGTTTCCCTTTTTTCACATTAGCTCCGGTAAACAGTCCGGTTAAATTTCCAGCAAGATCAACCAATCCGCGATAATAAAACGTATTGGTCTTTTGAAGCATGGTGTTGGTGTACGTAAAAGTATAAATCGGGCCAAAAATAAGTTGTTTGTCGACCACTCTTCGTAGAGCAGAGCTGTTTTTAGACAGAGAATCATATTTTGGAGTTACATTGGCAGGAGAAACCAGGGTAACATCAAATATTTTTAAATCATGTTCCTTTCTTGCATTTTCTTTCCATACATAGCCGAACGAGGCATTAAAATTATTCAATGTGTAATATTGCGTACGGTTCTGGAATTCATATCCTAAACTGATATTGGTCCTCGGAACAAATGCACTGGAAGAGTGGAAACGGAAAGGCGCCACAATCCTTGGAATGGAAAGCTGTGCATTGGCTCCCGCCCGGAAAATATTATTGGCATCTTCCGGACCACCTATTTGCACATCAAAAGCTCCGTAAACAGAAGCTTTGAATTGTTCCGCACCCCGGAAAAAATTTCGGTGGGTCCAGTTTAGATTAAGCTCGCTTCCCGCATAATTGGCGGAGTTGGTCCTACCCAAAGCTTCAAGACGAAGAGATTGCAGCTTTCTTGGAGTCAATAAATAATAGGTATCAAATTTATGATTCAGAGAGTCTGAAACAATGAATTCATTTTTTACAAATTTGAATACTCCTAAACTGATCAGACGGTTTAATGTAAGATTATGATCGGCACGGTTGTATAAATCTCCTCTTTCAAAATACAACGCCCTGTCAAAAATCTTTGGTTTGAATTTGTGTTGAGGATCAATGACGTAAATATCATTATAGGCGTATTTAGAAAGTGAGTCTGTATTCATGGGAATGCTGTACTTACCATCTTTTACATCCTGAATATTGTAATTGGGAAATACGATCACCTTATCAATACTGAACTGTTGTTTAGACAGATTTGGGGTGTCATCTTTCAGTTTTACATTGAGCTCAACCTTATGATTTTTACTTACCGTACTGTCTGCCTGAACAATGATATTATCCGGGTGAAAGTAGTAAAATCCTTTTTCTTTTAATCCGTTATCAATCCTTTCTCTTTCTGTTTTGATAACATCCAGGTCAAAAGGTTTTCCGGGTTTTAATAAGGTTTTATCCGTCAGGTTTTGAATTTCCCGATTCACAAGCGAAGAATCTTTCTGGAATTTTACATTGCTGATCAAGTACCTTGCTCCCGGCCTTACCGTATAAATAACCTTTGCTTTTTTATTTTTAGAAACCGTATCATAAGAGGCTCTTGCATTGAAATAGCCTTTATTTTCAGAATAATTTTCAATGATATCTTTATTGAATTCCCTGTCTACATCTCCCAATAAGACAGGTTTTTCTCCCACTTTATATTTCATCCAGTACCGGAATCCTTTTTCCTTTTCAGGTTCTTTGGTAATATTATAGAAATATAATCTTGGACGTAATCCCAGAAATGAAGAATTGGGTTTTGGAGTAAGATTGTCTTCCAATGCCGTTTTCAGGTCGCCCTTTTCCTTTTTCGAAATCGTATCATCTTCAATCTTAATATCAGCTCCTGTGTACAACATTTGTCCTTCTTTCAAAAACCTGGTATTACTGCATGAAAATATTGTTAAGGCAAAACCCGAAACCAATAGATACTTAAGATAGGTATGTAATGTACTTTTCATTATTTAAACTCTACTACTTGATTGGTCTTATTCTCTTTAACTCTGTTCTTTCTGGATTTTTGGAAAATCTCCCGGAATTTATCATAGTCCAGTGTAATGATAAACCCGACTCCTGTTTCTACGATTTGCCCCTGAAGAGCTACCTGATACTCATTCTTACGATACGCTCGTAACATATACCTTCCATCTTTGGAAAGACTATAATCTACGGTAACATCACCCGCAATATTCGTCATATTTTCATTCTGCCTTGCATCACCTTCCAGTCCGAAATTACTTCCCACCGAAACTTTTAAACGGTCATTCAGCAGTTTTTTACTGATGTCTACATTAAGATCGGTTCTTGTATTTTTTTCTCCGGAAGAATAATCTTCTGAAGATTCAAGGTCAAAATTCAAATCCACCCCTTTGATTAATCCGGAGGCAAGATTATTCAATTGCTGAGAAAGAATTTTACTCACACTCTGTCTTGCCATAGATTCAGCAGTTAACCCTGCGCCGCTCTGGAAAGGATTTTCACCTACAAAACGGTTCAATAATAGCAGCGCAAAAACCTGCTTGTTCATTTCAGATTCTTCAGTTCTCAGCTGAGCAAGTTTAGCATTCACATTATCTATTACAGAAGACGCTACTGCATTATTCTCTTCTTCGGTGGTAATATCAAATGTGATTTGGGGCTTTAAAAGCTCTCCTTTCATTTTAAGTAAAGTATTGAAAGGGATCTTTTGTTTATACATATTCATGTCTGAAGCAGACATGCCACTTAATTGCTGCTCCAATAGATCAATTGGCGGAGCTTCGGTTTTATAAACGGCTGTAATATCCAGATTGGCGGCAGTAGGTTCCCCGGTCCAGGTAATCGTACTTCCTTTCTGGATATCAAATTTACGTTTTAGTACACTTACTGTCAGTTCATAAGAACCTTTTTCCACCTCATATACTCCTACCAACGTTGTTTTTCCGGACGGATCAACTCCTCCTGTCAATTGACCTTCCCCCTGAAGTTTGACGAAATCCCCATTTACTTTATCAATTAGGATAGACAATTGTGCCTCTCTGTGAACTTCTATATTGACATTCACATCCATTCCTTTGATACGGCTGTCTGCATTCAGTGAGTCTGCTTTGATCGTCTGATTGAGGACAACCTGATCCTGATCAATGAATTCAACAATGCCTTCACGCTCCTGTAAAGAAGGAGTCGACTGAGGTAAAACAAAGGTGAAATCCGTATTGTCGGCAACGGCTAATTTTCCGTCTACTTTCGGAAGGTCTAAATTTCCACGAACATGCAGATTAGCATCAATGGCAAGAATTCCATACATAATGGCTTCATTTGATTTCTCTGAATTCACTACTTTGAAATCTTTAGCATTCACATCAAAATTGAAAGCGAAATCTCTATAGTTTTGAGTGAGAATTTCCCCGTTCAAAGCAAGTGAATTTCCATCTTTGTCTTTTATTTTAAATTGATTGAAGGCAATTCCACGGTTGGTAAAATCAATCTCATCGTTAATATTCCTGAAATCACTTCCCGTCTGTGAAATCATCAACCCTGCATTATTGAATCTTACTTTTCCTAAAATAGCAGGCTTCTCGGTGCTGCCTGTGATTTTCAGGTTTCCTGAAAGATATCCTTCTGTATTGGTAATTGCATTCATAGTGAATCCCTGAATACTCTTCATCTGAAGTTGGTTGATATCCATATTCAAATCAAAATTGCTTGAAGAAGTATTATAATTTCCGAGGATTTTTACATCATTATTATTTCCGGAAAGGGCAACATCCGCATTCAGGATACTGGCTGAAGTGCTGTTGACTTTCACCGCTAGGTTTCCCACCGGACTTCCATAGACAATCAGGTCGGAAATATTCAGATCGGAAGTGAAGGTCATATTTTTAGTAACATTTCTGAGCTGTGCAGTTCCGTTAACGGTTCCTTTGGCAAGCAATGAATCCTTCTTAATGATTTCCGTAATGGTTTCTATTTTAAAATCTTTCAACGAAACATTTAAAGGACTGGTTGGTGAACTGGCTTCCGATTGGAGCAGAATTTCACTTCCTGCACTGGAAAGCCTGAAATTATCAGCTACGATTCCATTGCTGCTGATCTGGATTTTATTATTTTCGGCAACGGTCCAGTCATTGTAATTTAATTTTAAACCATTTGGATTCAACGAAATTTCCGTGACATCATTCAAAGATTTGGCATTTCCTGCGATTAAGAAACGGGTCGTATTTTTTTCATCTTTGGTGGTAATGTTATAATTGAGAATGTTATTGGCAACATCTCCGTTAATATTGACTTTGTTCAACGCAAAGCTTTCACTTTTTAAGGAAGCGACATCCAGATTATATTGTAAAGCCTGGTTTTCATTGGTTACCTTCAATGAGGCATTTTCAATTGAGTTTTCCCCATATAAAACTTGCGGGATTTGTCCGTCTATTTCAATTTTTTGCGAATCGGCATCATAATTTCCGACTAGATTAATAGTTTCAAAACTCTTCAGATCCGGAACAAATTTCCTGATCAGGTCATCGTTCTTGATTTTAGCAGTAAAAGTAAAATATTGTCCGGCTTCAATCTTTTGTGGTTTATCAGGTTTCTGGAACTGATAATATTGGTTGATGGTCTGCTGTAAGGAACCGAAAATCTGAGTAAGCTTATATTTACCTTTTAGTTCCACATCTGCAATCTGGGAATTCAGATTGATTTTGGTTGAATCTGCCGTAGAAACAGCCTTCACATTCACTTCCTGGATAGGATATACTTCTTTGGTGTCAGACATGGCAAAATCCTGAAGATTGAGATATCCGTTCAAATGATCGGGATCTAAATTGGTGAAATCCCCGTCGATTTTCCCTGCGATGATCATAGGCTTTTGATAGAAACCAAGCCTGTTCAGATCAAGTTTAATGATGTTTCCGTTAACTTTTACTGTTGGATTTTTTTCATCATAAACTCCGGAAGCGGTTAACTGTAAATTAGCATTCGGATCTTTTGAATTCAATACAATATCGTAAGCGCCACGATTGATCTTGCCGGTTAAGTTCATGTTCTGATAACGGTAGCCTTTATAGCCTGCGGAACTTACATATCCTTTCAGGTTTGCTTTGGCATTCTTAAAGTCAAAACTTTCCCCTTTGGCAGAAATTTGTGCGGTAAAGGCCCCCAGGTCTTTATTCTGAATGATTTTGCCGACCTGCAGGTTCTGAAGATTGGCTTTAATATCATATAGTTCGCGATTTTTCCTTCTCATATCTACCTGAGCAACAATTCCTGCATTTCCAAGCGTTGAGGTAAGGTTCAGGTTGGTGTTGACCATTTTTGTAGTTCCTTTAGCAGTCCCTTTTATACTGAAAAAAGAGGGTAGGGAAATATTGGAAGGGATCGTATTTTTAGGAACCAGATTGAAAATTGTTTTTCCCGATGAAGATAATTCCCCGATCCGGAGGTCGTAATATAAATTCTCAGGATTCATGGCGTTTCTGATTCTTCCAGCCGCAGAAACTTTTAATTGATCTAAACCTGATAATTTTAAATCATTAATCATTAAATCATTTACCGTTCCATTTACCAAAGCATTCACATTTACTATGGCATTTGGATATTTATTAAAAGGCACGGTGCTTCTTAATGACGGAACAAAATTCAGAATATCAGAAAATCCGATCTTAGAATTACGGATGTTGGCAGAAATTTTTACGGCTCCCGGATTCGCACTTAATTGTTCAATAGAATTATAGTTCAATATAATTTCATCCCGCAAAACAGTTTTAGGGGTTTGAAGGTAAAGGTCTTTCAGATAAGCCTGTTTCTCTTCATATACAAAATCGGTATTGAATTTCTGGATATTCAAGCCACGTGCTTCCTGGATTTCTGCAGAATTCACTGTTCCCGCAAAAGTATTGTTTTCCATTTTGAAGCTTCTGACCTCCAGGTTCATTTTTGAGAAATTCAAGTGATTGAAATCCATTCCTGTTCTTGTGGGGGCAATGGCAGTATTATTATAAATCACCTTTACATCATTCAGAAGAAGCTTACCTAAAAGTAACTGAAGTGCTTTTTCTTTTTCCGGTTTTGCAGCAATTTCTTTTGAATTTTTTGGATTCGCATTTTGTGCAGGCAGATAAAGATTGGCATTAATATCCGCACCGGAAAGGATCACATTGGAAATATTGTAGGAATTGTTCTCCAGGTCAAGTTTATTGACTTTAGTACTTAATTCTTTGAACAGAACCTTGGCGAAAGTTTTGGTGTTGTCATCACCATAATCAATATCGAAATTCGTTAGTTTTATTCCTCTTAAGCCAATTCTCATGGGCTTTTTCTGATTAAGGGAATCTACCTTTTCTTCTACGTTTTCGGAAACTTCTTCTACCAGATCCTGTTTTAATTTCAGTTTTAATCCGTCGAGGTTAATGTCATTGAATGCATAGGTGTTTTTATCCAGATCAAAGGTTCGTACTCTGGTATCAAATGATCTGAAATATACTTTAAGATCATTTCGGGATTGCTGGTCGTTGAAAGTGACGCCAATATCTTTCAGATTAATTTTATCAAGAGAAATAATGAACGGTTTGGACGGGCTTTCCTCCGAATCTTTTGTTGCAAAAGCATCAATGATATAATCGAAATTGAATTTTCCATCCGGTTTTCTCACCACATTAGCCCGGACTCCTTCCATACTGGCCGAAGTGATGTCTGCAGTAGAATTGATGAGCTTGAGCATGTGCAACCCGACATCAAGCTTTCTGACTGCTAAAAGGGTATCTTTATTCTGACCTTCCAGATACAGCTTTTCCATGACCAGGCTGTTGGGAAATCCCACATACACCCTGTCTATACTAACTTTGGTTTTGATTTTTTTCTCCAGATAAACAACGAGTTTATCTTTTAAGAAATTTTGAACTACCGGAAGACGTAAACTGAAAATAAGCAGGGTAAGCAAAACGAATATCGAAATAATCGTTATGAGAATACCCTTAAGAATTTTTCTTTTGTTGATTTTCAGTTTCAAATTTTCGGGTTTTAAACAAAGATAACAAATGAACCTCAAATATTATCTGTTGTGGTATTCCAATTTGAATACAAAAATCCTGCCTTGGCTGCTCTATTATGGAATTTAGTTTAGTCTAGTCAAGTGAATAAGTTGATGAACAGCCAAAGCTTGGATTTATTTTTAAAAGCCCCCTTTAGATCATTTTATGTATGAAAAGGTTTTGCAAAAAATGAAAATTCAAATGTTAGTCAGGGGGCATGGCATGATTTATATATAATAGAGTGTTTTATCGGTTGTTATTATTCATTCTCCCATTTTGCTTGCTCCCCCTGAGGAGCAGCTCCTCCCTTGGCTTCCGTCACAGGAGCTGTTTCCTGATTGATGTGGTAAACATACGCCGCAATTTTTTCAGCATCTCTTCCCGTTATAGTTCCTTCTTTGACAAAAGGCCTCATCGTTGGGTTGTTGGGAGAGCCATTTTCCAGCATCCAGAATACATTTTTAAAAAGTGTTTTTTCTTTGATATTGATCCAGTGTCCGTCGGTAAGGTTTGGTCCGATACCTCCTTTTCCTCCATCTGAATGGCAGGTAACACAATTGGTTTTAAAAAGTTGCTCACCTTCAGCAATATTATCGGCACTATATTTAGCCGTTTCCAGATTAATGGAAGGTGCATTTTTTTCAAACTCAGCTATGGAAGCCATCATGGTTTTTGTTTCTGATTCATACTCAGAATCCGGATGCGCATAATCGGTGAAAGCAAACGCGATCATATACACAGCGCAGAAGATACAGCCGAACCAGAATAATCCGATCCACCATTTTGGAAGAGAATTGTCGAGTTCTGTAATTCCGTCAAAGCCATGGTCGATAAGAATATCTTTTTCTTCAGACTGGGATTGTTTTTTGAAAGCAGAATTCCAGAGTTTTTGAAAGTAAGATGTTTTTTTCTCTTCCAGATATTGTTTCTTTTCTTCTTCGGTCAGTCTGCTGAAATTTTCATTCTCAATCAGATCTCCAATGGAATTCATGATGAAAAGAAGAATAGTGGTAATGATCAGCAATACCCAAAAGTAGGGTGAAGAAAAATAATTTCCGTCCTGGCTGAACATTTCGAATGCCATAATGGTTAAACCTATCGTTACGGCAATATATACTGAAATTGGTGTTCTCGTTTTCATTGTTCTTTCATTAAATCTTTATTCTGCACTTGCTGTTTTGATATCTGTGGTCTTGATATCGGTTCCCAATCTTTGCAGATAGGCAATCATAGCAATAATCTCTCTTTGCTCAAGCGGTACAAATGCACCTCCTTTTGTCATTCTGTCTTTTTCCACCTGATCTTTTACATCGGTAGCTTCTGCATAAATTCTTTTAACAATAGCTTTTGACTGATTGTCTGCCCATTGGTTGGCGGAATCTATCTGTGCCTTTGTATAAGGTACGTCGAAAGCGTTTTTCATTAATTTCATTTTATTCACCATTTCAGAACGATCCAGTTTATTGGTGATCAACCAGGGGAAACGTGGCATAATGGAGCCTGCAGAAGTAATCCTTGGGTTGTACATATGTTTAAAGTGCCATGAATCCGGGTTTCTTCCCCCTTCTCTGTGTAAATCAGGTCCGGTTCTTTTAGATCCCCATAAGAATGGTCTGTCATATACAAATTCTCCTGCTTTTGAGTACTGCCCGTTCTTACCTTCAAATCTTACAACTTCATCTCTGAAAGGTCTTATCATTTGTGAGTGGCAGGAATTACAACCTTCACGGATATATAGATCTCTTCCTTCCAGCTCTAATGGAGTATAAGGTTTTACAGCGGTAATCTGGGGCAGGTTACTTTTTATGGTAAGGGTAGGGACGATCTCTATCAACCCTCCGATAGCGATGGTTATGAAAGCTAATATGGAGAGTAGTTTTGGAGTTCTTTCCAGCCAAAGATGTATTCCTTCCCCTTCTTTTCTCTGACTTCCGATGTTTGCCAAAGCAGGTGCTTCCGCAGGAACTTCTTTCTGGAATGAACCTGACCTGATGGTTTTATAAACGTTAATGGTCATTAAAATGGCTCCCGAAAGGTAGAAAAGCCCACCTAAGAATCTCATTTTGAAATAAGGAATAATAGCGGTTACGGTATCCAGCCAGTTTTTCCATAATAATGTTCCATCCGGGTTGAACTGTTTCCACATTAACCCTTGAGTGAACCCCGAAATATACATGGGCACTGCATAGAAAATGATTCCTAATGTACCTAACCAGAAATGCCAGTTAGCCAATTTTACAGACCAAAGTTTAGTTCTCCACATTACAGGAATGAGATAATATACAATTCCGAAGGCCATGAATCCGTTCCATCCCAAAGCACCAATATGAACGTGTCCGATAACCCAATCGGTATAATGTCCGATTTTATTTAAAGATTTGGTAGCTAAAAGGGGACCTTCAAATGTTGCCATACCATAGCAGGTAACTGCAACCACGAAGAATTTAAGGATAGGATTTTCTCTTACTTTATCCCAGGCTCCTCTTAACGTAAGAAGACCATTTAGCATTCCTCCCCAAGATGGTGCGATAAGCATGATGGAGAACCCTGTTCCCAACGCTTGTGCCCAAGCCGGAAGTGCTGTATACTGAAGGTGGTGAGGACCAGCCCATAGATAAACGAAAATCAATGACCAGAAGTGAATAATAGACAACTTATAAGAGAATACCGGTCTGTCCGCTGCTTTAGGTAAGAAGTAATACATCAAACCAAGAACCGGTGTTGTTAATACGAATGCTACTGCGTTGTGACCATACCACCATTGAACAAGAGCATCCTTTACACCCGCATAAGCAGAATATGATTTCCAGTTTGTGAAAGATAATGGAACCTCTAAGTTGTTAAAGATATGAAGCATTGCCACAGCAATCCAGGTACCAATGTAGAACCAAATGGCTACATAAAGGTGTCTCACTCTTCTTTTTGCAATCGTTCCGAACATATTGATTCCGAAGATAATCCATGAGAATGCGATCAGAATATCAATCGGCCATTCGTGTTCTGCATATTCTTTAGAAGTGTTAATTCCCATTAAGAAGGTAATCACCACACTGATAATCATAATCTGCCATGTCCAGAAATGAAGCCAGGACAATGTATCACTGTACATTCTTGTTTTTAATAGCCTTTGTAAGCTGTAATAGGCTCCGCAAAAGAATGAATTGCACACAAAAGCGAAGATGACCGCACTCGTATGCAGCATTCTTATTCTTCCGAATCCCATAGCTCCTTGTGTACTAATCAACCCCTGAATATTGCCACTTCTTAAACTTTGAATAGTCGTGTCGTCTGTTCCGAATAAGAATTCCGGAAGTTCCGGATAGAAAAGCATTAAGGCGGCAGTTAAACCTATAAGAAAACCGATAAGTCCAAATATAACGGTAGCATATAAGAATGCTCTGACAATGGTATTGTCATAATTAAATTGTTGCGTCTCCATAATTCCAATGTATTGTCCAGAAGTGATATTTATCCTTTATCGTTTTGCTTTTTCTGAGCTGGATTTTATCAGGAAAATAAATATCATGTAACGTGTATAATGTTATGCCAAAGGTATTTATTAACTTTGTTAGAGGCTAGTTGATATCCTTCTAAAATATACCGAAAACTACTAAAACAAGCACAATGAAAATATGCAGCCAAAACATTAGAAAAATCCGGAGAAGCAAAGACTTTACCCAAGAGTATATGGCTTTTGAAATGGGGATTTCCCAGAAGGCTTATTCGGATATTGAAAATTCCAAGGTGAAGATCAACCTCGAGATCCTGACAAAAATCTCAGATATTTTGGACATTAAACCTTCGGAAATATGCAGCATTTCCCATAAATGCTCGGATGATTATGAAGACAAATATCATGAGCTGCTCAATTATATAAAGCAAAATAATATTCCGGTTCCGGATGAATATCTGAAAGAGTAGAATTTTGGCAATGCTTGTAAGTTTTTGTGAAAAGCTCTAAAAAGTACAATGTTAATATTCCTGTTTTAACATCCTTAAATCATCTGTCATATTTATATCGAAAATATATAGGCAATAAAATTACAGGCAAGAACTATGTCTTGCCTGTGGATATAATATTTGAGATTAACTAAAAGTACTCGTTAAATTCTGTGATCATCAACTCAGGTTTCGTTTTTGAGTACTTAACACGAATGGTATCTCCTACATTAAATTTTTGATACCAAATAAAGCCATCAGAATTGACATATTCTTTACCATCAACATTATATTTTACCCATAAATGGTTCCCTTTCTGCACCGATTTTCTTGTTACTATACCTTGAGTAATTTTAAAATCTTTGTTGATAAATTCAATATTATTGAGTTCATTTTTCCGTAAACTAGTGGCAATATAATATATGCCTAATACAAGTATTGCCAGCATTAAAAACACTTTAATTTGATCTTTCATAATTAGTCAATTCCTAACAAGGATTTTATTTTATTTAGGGAATTTCCAAGCTCAGTCAGTTCATATACGGTTTTATATTTAATTCACTGTATCTTAATTGCTGATTGTTAAATAAATAACTCAGGATGTTAATTTTCCATTTTCCCCAATCAAGTTTTATGTAACGGAGATACCGCAATCATTGCAAAGTATTATAAATTTGAATTTCGAAGCAATAGCTCTCTTTTAACTCAAATATAGCCATTTAGATTTGAAATACTAAATTTAAGTTGGGGTAAAATTGGGGGTATAAATAAAAAATCGCCCTTAAATAAAGGCGATTTGTAGACCCACAGGGATTCGAACCCCAGATGACTGAACCAAAATCAGTAGTGTTACCGCTACACCATGGGTCTTTGTTTCTGTTTCAGTGGTGCAAATTTACAGCTTTTTTCTTTTTGTACAAGAACTTTTTACAATTTTTTTTAAATTTACTCCACTTTTTAAGGACGGTCATTATGCTTATAGACTTCAATAATCTCAAAATTAATAATTTAGACTTTGGGACGGATTTTGAAAAAAAAATCAAAAAATTTTTAGAGGAATGGTTTTCGAATACTGAAATGGTAAAAATCCAGACTTCAGGATCTACCGGTACTCCAAAAGTTTTTGAAATCGAAAAAAATAGGATGATTCGTTCTGCAGTGATGACCTGCAATTTCTTGGGATTAAAAGAAGGGGATACAGCATTATTATGTTTACCGGTAGAATATATTTCAGGTAAAATGATGATGGTGCGCTCTATTGAAAGAAAATTAAAGTTGATGATATCAGATCCGTCATTGAAACCCCTCGGAAATCTAGATTCTGAAATAGATTTTTGTGCAATGACTCCACTTCAAGTGGAAAATTCACTAGATAAAATACATTGGATTAAAAATCTTATTATCGGTGGAGCTGCAGTGTCTGAAAGCCTTAAAAAAAGAATTTCAGATTCTGCCACTCATATTTATGAAACCTATGGAATGTCTGAAACACTTTCCCATATTGCTTTAAGGCAAATTACGCCTCAACCGGAAGATTATTTCACTGTTTTTGAAAATATCTCTATTTCAATCGATGAGAGAGGCTGTCTGAAGATTTTTGCTCCGGATCTCAATGCTGAGATTATTCAGACTAATGATTTAGTTGAAATTAAAAACGAAAAACAGTTCAGGTTTTTAGGAAGAGTTGATAATGTAATCAATTCAGGAGGTGCAAAGATTTTTCCTGAACAACTGGAAGCTCTGATAAAAAGAGAAATTCCGAATGAAGCAGTAATTTCAGGAGTTGAAGATGAAAGTTTGGGACAAAAATTGATATTGATTATAGAAGGAGAAGAATCAGAAGATCTTATCAAAAAAATTTTGGAAATTCAATTTGAGAAAAGTTTTCACAGACCTAAAGAGATTATTTTCATAGATAAAATTCCAAGGACACCCAACGGAAAGGTGAATAGAAGAGAACTGCATGATCTCATTATAAAATAAATCTAGAATTCAATAATCATGAAAGATTTTTCCAAAGAGCTCAGTTTTAAAACTTCCCGCAGCAGTGGGGCAGGAGGGCAGAACGTGAATAAGGTGGAGACATCCGTGACGGTGCTTTGGAAAGTCGAGGACTCTGAATTTTTTAATGATGATGAAAAGGTTTTAATTCAAAATAAATTAAAAAACAGGATCAATGCTGAAGGTTTTTTGTTTTTAACGGTTTCAGAAAGCAGAACTCAATTAATGAACAAGAATAAGGTGGCTGAAAAAATCCTTGAGATTGTAAATAAATCTTTAATCGTTCCCAAAAAAAGAATCGCTACCAAACCATCGAAGGCTCAAAAAGAAAAAAGGCTGGATACCAAAAAGAAGTTATCTGATAAGAAAGAGAACCGGCGTTTCAAATTTTAAATTTATGATCGTGGCTGCACATTCCGTTTTTAAGTTTTATCTTTGCAAAAATCAAAAATAATGAACAAACCGATTACTGAATTCATAGAAAAATACTATCTGCACTTTAATGCAGCAGCATTGGTGGATGCTTCCAAAGGATATGTAGCGCATCTGAAGGATGGAGGGAAAATGATGATCACTTTGGCAGGAGCCATGTCAACTGCTGAGTTGGGGAAAATTTTAGCTGAAATGATCCGCCAGGGAAAAGTAGATTTCATCTCTTGTACAGGAGCGAACCTTGAAGAAGATTTAATGAACCTTGTTGCGCACTCGCATTATGAAAGAGTTCCTCATTACAGAGATCTTACGCCTCAGGAAGAATGGGATTTATTGGAAAGAGGTTTGAACAGAGTAACGGATACCTGTATTCCTGAAGAAGAAGCATTCAGAAGATTGCAGAAGCATATTGTGGAGATTTGGAAAGATGCTGAAGCTAAAGGAGAGAGATATTTCCCGCATGAATACATGTATAAAATGATCCTTTCGGGGGTCTTGGAGCAATATTATGAAATTCCAAGGGAAAACTCATGGATGATTGCAGCAGCGGAGAAGAACCTTCCGATTGTAGTTCCTGGCTGGGAAGATTCCACCATGGGAAATATTTTTGCTTCTTATTGCATTAAAGGAGAATTGAAGCCTTCTACCATGAAATCTGGAATTGAATATATGACTTATCTTGCGGATTGGTATACTAAAAACTCTGATGGAAAAGGAGTTGGTTTTTTCCAGATCGGTGGAGGTATTGCAGGAGACTTCCCGATTTGCGTGGTGCCGATGTTATACCAGGATATGGAAATGCATGATATTCCATTCTGGTCTTATTTCTGTCAGATCTCAGATTCTACTACATCTTATGGTTCTTATTCAGGGGCCGTTCCGAACGAGAAGATTACCTGGGGTAAACTGGATATCACTACACCTAAATTTATCGTTGAAAGCGATGCCACTATTTGTGCTCCGCTGATGTTTTCTTATATCTTGGAGAATTCTTAAGAAAGAATACTATTTAATATATGAACGCTTCATTTTTGTGAGGCGTTTTTATTTTTTCTCTTGCTAATGAGTCATTAATCAAGAGAATTGATCAGAACAAAGTATCTGTAAGCTAAAATTCCCTTTTGAAGTTTAGTGAGTGTATTGGGATCTTTGTTGCTTAATTTTGGTAAAACAGCCTTATTAATTCTATTCAGCAGCCGGAAAAAAGATTTTTTCATAACTTTATATTTTGATGCTCCTATCAGAGTCCAAAAATAATGCAAAACAAAGCTGTCTTTTCTAAATTACTGCATATGGATGAGGTTTTCAAACAACAGGTATATGAAGTGGCAAGGCTTATTCCCAAAGGCCGTGTTTCTACTTATGGAGCTATTGCAAAAGCGGTAGGCTATCCCAATCACTCGCGCCATGTGGGTAAGGCAATGGGAGGGTGTCCGAAGGATGTTCCGGCCCATCGTGTTATCTCAAGCTCGGGGACCTTATCTGTGCCGGAATTTCAGCCTAAGCTGGAAGCAGAAGGCATAAGTATTGAAAATTTCAGAATTAAAAATTTCAAAAAACTGTTTTGGGACCCGTTAAAGGAGTTGTAAAGCTATTTTTTATTTTCTAAGCTTTTTAATTGTTCTTTCAGCCTCTCATTCTCTTCTTTTAAAAGAGAGATGTAATCCTGAAGATTCTGAATAACTGAAGCTGAAAAATTATTAAACTGAGTGATCACTGATGAAGCTGCATTATCATTGAAGACAGGATGTTCATTATTAATTATCACCTTAGCGTCGTCATCTTCATAAATTTCCTCTACAGAAACATCTAAAAAGCGAGCAATTTTATCCCATTCATCTTTAATGATTCTTACGTCTCCGCTTTCTTTTCTGCTGTAGTTGGATACGTCGGTGGCAATTACATCAGCAATCTGCTGTTGTGTATATCCTTTTTTCTTTCTCAGCGAACGTAATTTTTCTTTTTGCATGGGTGTTTTCTTAAACTCAGATAAAAATACAATTTGTACAAATATTGTACAAGAAAAATACAAAAAATATACAATGAAATTCTATCTTTAGGGGGTATTAGTTTTTTTAGATTTGAGTGTTAACAATAAAAAAACAACACAATGAAAAAAAAACTATTCGTAGCAGGAGCATGTTTGCTCTTGGTTTTCCAGTCTTGTAATAACGAAGAATTATCTCAAGGCAATACACAAATGATGAAAACAGAAACTAGTGGTGATGCTATTATGGGAAGAGCCGCAGCTGAATCACAGACGTTACAGGGATTTGTAGCTAATCAGTTGGCAATTGATGCTGAGATTAAAGCTATCCTCGATTCAGAGACGAATGTTGATTATTCTATGATTCAGGCAGGCTTGGAGAAAGTGCAAACGACTGAAGAATTGGAACAGCTTTATAGAGATGCTAATGTAAACCGCGCTGAAGAGCTTATCTCATTATATAATGAGTTAAATCTGCATTCAGAAGCATTTATCAAGAGTAATCCGGATTTTTACTCCAATAACACGGAAGAAGTCAGAACAAAGCTGATAACTGCTGAAATTGATGCTCAGATTGGATATAGCGATGATTCAGCTATGATGAAGGCAAATTGCCATGCGAATTTCGTTAAGGCATCTAAAAGATGTATGAGAAATTACGCCATTACAATGAGTTTTGCAGCCGTAAGTGGATTTATATCCTTTGGCGCAAGCACAGTTGTGGGAGCAGCTGCGGCTACTGCTGTAATGATTGCCTGTAATGCTGATGCCGATGAAGATTATCATGACTGTGTTCAGGATGGTGGAACGCCTTAAATTAAAATTATGAAGAATAAATATATATATATTGTATTACTGGGAATATTATTTCTTGCACCGGTATTGATTAAAAACGATCAATCTTACCTAATTTTTCAGATTATTTATTCTGTAACCCTTATCATCTTTGCATTTCTTGCCTGGAAAGAAAACCGTAAAAATGATTGTATACTCTTCATTTTTTTGCTTATTCTGGGAGTTGTTCAGGCATTTGATAAAGAAGATAAGTATTTCTTTGTTCAGATCATTCTACTGGCTGTATTTTTATTATATGCCATAATAGAATGGAAGAAAAGAAGTAAAAGAAGTATAGAGTAATCTTGTGAGCAAACTGCATACAGCCAAAGCTGGCTGTATCAAAATAAAATTAAAATATTTCGGCGGAGCCTCTGGCTCCGCCGAAACTATTGATCATCTTTAGCTTAAGCTTATTATCCTTCCTTCAGAAGCGCTTTTCAAAGCAGCATCAATAATTTTCATATTCTGAACAACCTCTTTTCCCGGAGATGGTAATGAGTATCCGAAGACAATATGTTCATAAATCGCCTGGTAGTAATTCATGTAATTTCCGGGTTCGCTGGAGGTTAATATTCTTTCGGTTTCCGAATTAGCATTCAAAAAGTTTAAAATCCCATCTGCTTCTTTAAGGGGTAAAGTCCAGTCTTCGCCATATTCAGGAATGCTGCCTGCAACAAGTTCATTTTCCTGATTATCTGATCTTTCCTGTAAAAAGCTCCCTTTACTTCCGTGAATCATATAGGCGTAATGTGCTTCTTTGCTAAATACTGAAGATTTTAATCTGACTCTCAGGCAATCCTTATAATATAACAGGATCTCAAAATAATCATTGGCATAATCATTCCCTTTCATTGAAAATACATCAGCAAAAAGTTTTTCCGGAAAACCGAATAACTGAACAGCCTGATCTACGAGGTGCGCTCCAAGATCATGTAACGATCCTGAGCCTGCCTGCATTGGGTTTTCTTTATGCTGTTTTCCGCTTGGCTCTGTACGGAATCTGTCAAACCGGATCTCAACTTCTTTAATTATACCTAGTTTTTGATCATGAAGAATTTTTTGAACCTGAAGAAAATCGCGGTCAAATCTTCTGTTTTGATAGACACTTATAAAAAGTCCTTTTTCTTCTGCGAGTTTTACCAATTGTTCTGCTTCAGAGACATTTATTGTAAAGGGTTTTTCAACAATCACATTCTTTCCAGCATCAAGAGCCATTTTGGCATATTCAAAATGGGTTTGTACGGGAGTATTTACGATTACCAGTTCTATATCTGCTTTTTGAAGCATTTCTTCTACGGAACGATAAATAGTGGTTTCGGGATATTTTTCCTGAGAATCAGTTTTACTTCTTTCAACCACTGATGACATAAAAAAACCGGGATGTTCTTTCAAAAAAGGAGCATGAAACACCTTCCCACTCATCCCGAAAGCACAAAGCCCCACTTTTACCAATTGCATATTCTATTTTTTAACAAATATATCCATAAAATTCTCAAGCACATTTTTTTAAATATCTTAAATATGATTTAAATCAGAAATTTTATCTTTAATTATTCTAAATAATGCTTACTTTTGCGCTTTATTTATAACTACTCTAAATAAAGTATAATGAAAAGACAAATTATCTCCTTAGGATTTTTGGTTGTATCTGTATCCCTAAGTGCTCAGATGAAGTACACTACTGATTCTGACACCATTAGAATTCAGACTATTGAAGATGTTAATCTTCATAAAACCGGAAACCCTAATAAAGCTAAGCCACTCACTACAAAATCAAATCTTACGGTAATGGAAACTCCGCAACCAATTGCCATTGTAACTCATGAAATCATTGAGCAGCAACAGGCAAAACAGTTAAGCGATGTTTTACAGAACGTAAACGGGATGTATGTAACCTCATCCAGAGGAAATTCACAAGACAGTTTTGGGGGGCGTGGTTTTATTTTGGGAAATGATAATATTTTCAAAAACGGAGCAAGGATTAATAGTGGTGTTTTCCCGGAAGTAAGTGGCCTGGAAAGAGTTGAAGTATTGAAAGGAGCCAATGCTATGCTTTATGGAAACACTGCAGCCGGTGGAATTATCAATATGATCACCAAGAAGCCAAGATTCAATTTTGGGGGAAGTATCGGTTTGAACGCAGGAAGCTGGAATTCGTACAAGCCAATGGTTGATGTATATGGACCTTTAACCAAGAAAATTGCTTTCAGGGTAAACGGAACATATGAATATGCAGAGAGCTTCAGAGATGTGGTTCAATCGGAGAAATACTATTTCAACCCATCATTCTTATTCAATATAGGAGAAAAATCCCAGTTAATTGTTGAAGCAGATTACCTTAAAAATGATTTTACACCGGACTTTGGTATTGGATCAATAACAAATCCGGACGGAAGTTATACGATGAATAACTTATTGCCAAGAAATGCTTTCTTAGGTACTGATTGGCAGTATCAAAATGTAGAACAGGCTTCTACCAATGTTACTTTTAATCATCAGTTCAATGATAAATGGACTTTAAATGCTATAGCTTCTTACCAAAATTATACAAAAGATTATTTTTCAACTGAAAGGGTACAGTGGGCCTACGAAAAAACTACAAATCGTCTTTCGTGGAACAGACCATTAAATAGAACTTACAACGAACAGAATTACGGTTCGGCACAGGTAAATATCAATGGTGAATTCAATACAGGGAAAATTACTCATAAATTGTTAATTGGTGCAGATGCTGATTATGGTGTTTCAGATTCTTATACCTATTATGATCCAACCAATAATACAACTTATGGTACTGGATATATTTATGGTACTAATGGAACAAAAGGAACACTTTATCTTGATGATCCATCAACATGGGCGAGCGGAAGTATGCCGGCTTCTGAAAAATTAGAGAAAAACAGAATCAATACAAGGAGAATCGGAGCTTATGCTCAGGATTTTATAAGCCTTACTAAAGAATTTAAAGTATTAGCAGGTTTACGTTGGTCTTATATTGAGAATATGCCTACACTTAATACTAAGTTCAGAACTAATACAAAGACTGAGCTTAATAACACTTCCACTTCAGATCAGGCTATTTCTCCAAAAGTTGGTTTGATTTATATGCCAAATGATGACCTTTCCATATTTGCTACTTATACCAACTCATTTGCAACGAATGCGGGATATATGGCAAACGGACTTGAGAATCTTGATATTACAGGAACACCGGCACAGGTAAGAGACAGAGTAAATAATTTGCCTAAGCAAGGCATTAAGCCCACTACTATTGACCAGTATGAAATTGGTGCAAAGAAAAACTTCTGGAATAATGCTTTGGCGGTTAACCTGACCGTTTATCAAATTTTGTATAATAATTTCTATCAAAATTATTTCTACATTGATAGTGCTGGGAATGTACAGACTCCTGATACTAGCCTTAAAGAATTTGCCGGTAAAATGAGAAGCCGCGGTATAGAACTGGATATTACAGGGAATCCGACTGAAAATATCTCCATTATCGGAGGGTTTTCTTATAACAATTCTGTATACATTGATACTCCTGAAAAAGGATATGTAGAAAAGCAAAGACTGGTAAGAACTCCTGCAACAACAGCTAATGCATCTGTTTTTTATACATTCACTAACTACCTGAAAGGTTTAAAAGTGGGTGTGGGTGCTTATTATATCGGAGACAGAATTGCGGGATGGAACGATTCAAAATCTACTAATGTAAGTAGAAAAGGAGTAAGCAGAATGTTTGATCTTAAAGATTACACAACAGTCTCAGTTTCTCTTGGGTATGAATGGAAAAAGTTTACGATCCAAGGAAAAGTGGGCAACCTGTTTGATGTAGTGAACTATAATGTACACGAAAACTATTCTGTGAATCCAATAGCTCCTAGGAATTATTATTTCACACTGACCTATAAGCTTTAATACAATTTAGCGATAATAATTTTTCTCATAAAGTGGAAACTGCAACGTTGCAGCTTCCACTTTTAAAATTTAAAACAAAAACTATAGATATGGATAAAATAAAAGACACCAGAAGTTTCATGAGAGTTACACACAGGTATTTGGGGTACTTCCTTGCCGGAATAATGGCTGTGTATGCCGTAAGCGGAGTTTTATTGGTTTACAGGGATACAGACTTTTTAAAGAAAGAAAAAAAATATGATAAAACGATTGATAAAAACCTTTCAGAAAAAGAGCTTGGCAAAGAATTAAAAATTAAAGGCCTGGAAGTTGAAAAAACAGATGGTGATGTAATGCATTTCAAGCAGGGAACTTACAACAAATCAACCGGGGAAGCAAAATATGCCAAAAAGGAGTTGCCTTTCGTTCTGGATAAAATGACCAAGCTGCATAAGTCTCAATCTAAAGATATTTTGTCTCCATTGAATACTTTCTTCGGAATTTCCCTATTCTTCTTTGTAATCTCGAGTTTCTGGATGTTCAATCCTAAAACCAAAGCATTTAAAAGAGGAATGGTATTTACCATTGCCGGTTTAATAGTTTCGATTATTCTACTGTTTATATAATTCTTAAAAATAGGGTGAAAAATTAAAAAATAATTTAAATACAATTTTTCACACATTGGATATTTATTTCACGAAATTTGCCTAAACATGAGCGTTCTGGCACATTTATTGTTTTTACCTGCATGGCAAATGATAAACATTCAATTATTAAAATTATAAATTATTATGAAAAAACTAATTTTAACAGGAATATTTGCTGTAGCAGGTTTGGCTACAACAATGAATGCTCAGATTCAAAAAGGAAACTGGCTGGTAGGAAGCAGCCTTATTTCCAGTAATTTCGGACTTAATACAGGAGGAGGATATAATATTGCATTACAGCCAAAAGGAGCTTATTTTATAGAAGACAACGTGGCTGTAGGTGGATATGTTGATTTAGGTATCAATAAAGTAACTAACGGAAGCCCTACAGAATTTATTTACGGAGTAGGTGGTTTGGGACGTTATTATTTATCTCCGGGAGAAAAAGGAGTAGATAACCTGTTAAACCACGGACGCTGGTTCCTTGAAGGAAATGTAGGTATCGGAGGAAGATCAGTTGAAAATGGAGATTCTACTACAGGTCTGGATTTTGGCGTAGGTCCAGGGTATTCTTACTTTATTACACCAAACATCGGTTTGGAAGGTTTAGTAAAGTATAAGGGTAGAGCTGGATTTGGTAGTGAAGGCTTGAATTCCAACATTACCTTCAACTTAGGATTTAGTATTTATTTGCCTACTTCAAAAGCGAAGCAAGCAATCAGAGATGTGCAATAATCACTTCTAAATATACAGTGAAAGCGCCCCGAAATTATTTTCGGGGCGCTTTCGTACAAATTAAAACTAAACTATAAAAAATCAAATAAATCACAAATTAGGCTGAGGCGTATATCTTAGATATGGCTTGATCTCCGTAACGCCCTTAGGAAATATCTTTCTGGCCTCTTCTGTGGAAACCGATGGCGGGATGATCACATCATCTCCTTCTTTCCAGTTAACCGGAGTAGCCACTTTATGAGAATCAACAAGCTGTAAAGAATCCAGCACTCTCAGGATCTCATCAAAATTCCTTCCTGTGGATGCAGGATATGTAATAATTAATCGTACTTTTTTTTCAGGATCTATGATCAGCAAAGAGCGCACCGTAGCCGTCGCTGATGCGTTAGGATGTATAAAATCATATAATTCCGATATTCTTCTGTCTTCGTCCGCTATAATAGGAAACTGTACCTCTGTATTTTGAGTTTCATTAATATCCTTGATCCAGTTTTGATGATCATCCACACCATCTACGCTTAGAGCAATTACTTTTGTATCTCTTTGGGCAAACTGAGACTTCAATTTGGAAGTAACTCCTAATTCTGTAGTGCATACCGGAGTATAATCTGCCGGATGAGAAAATAAGATTCCCCATGAATTTCCTAAGTAATTATAAAAATCAATATTTCCGGCAGTAGAAACCGCCTGAAAATTGGGTGCTGTATCTCCTAGCTTTATTGACATAATATTTTGTTTTATTAGTCTACAAATTTAGTAGACTTTTTGAAACTGGCAAAATTTTTGTTGAAAAAGTTATATATTTAACATAAAAAGAAGTTCATGCAGAAAAATGGTTTAAGTTATATTGATGTTGTATATAGAGTTTTAGAGAATTGGTATGTGAAATTTGCCGAACTCACGCCCAAATTAATTGTCGGAATTCTGGTTTTCTCCTTCTTTTTAATTACGAGTAAGTACCTAAGTCAGGCAGCCGTAAAATTATTCCACAAATTATTCCCGAAAAGTGAGAAACAAAGTTCTTTGGTAGCGTTAATCGGATTTTTCAGATTTCTGATTATGTTGATGGGGACCTTTATTGCATTGGAAATTATGGGTTTCAGTGGTTTTCTTTGGAAATTTATCGGAAGTCTGGGAGTTGCGGGGGTTATTGCAGGGGTTGCCCTGAAAGATTTGGTTTCCAGTATATTTTCCGGAATGTTGATTGGTATTGATAAAGCTTTTAAAGTAGGTGATTATGTAACCATTGGAACGAATTCCGGAACAGTACATGAGATTGGTTTACTTACTACGAAGATCATAACGGATGACGGTAAAAAAGTATATATTCCTAATCAGGTTATTTTCAATGCGCCGTTTACTAATATTACAGATTCGCCCCAACGCAGGATCATTCTTAATTTTGAAATTCCGGCAGATGAAGATATTACAAAAGCTCAAAAAGGAATTTTAGAAGTTGTAAAAGGTCTTGAAAATGCAGATCGCTTAGACGCAGCTGAGGTGATCCTTACAGATCTAAAACAAGGATCTTTTAACATTCAGGTGAAGTTTTGGATTGCTATCGGAGCCAATATGCTGAAAATTAAAAGTGATGCATTTTTAAAAATTAAGCAAAGGCTTGATGATGATGCCATTCGTCTCCAGACTCCAACAAGTATAAGTATTACCAGTGAAGGAGGTGAGTTCACTACAAATCAGGATAAATAAAAACAAAAGCCGCTTTCAAAGCGGCTTTTATATAAATTCATCAAGTTAGTTATCTCTTTGTTTTTTCTTTCAGAGTTTGGTCATCTTTCTTAGATAGTTTCGCCACAGAATCATTCTCTATTTTAGCTTCTCCCATAATATAATCCTTATTAAGAGTATCTTCTTCCAAATCTACTACAACAACTCCTGTTGTAGCTGTAACCTCACAATTTTCCTTAGATTTAGAACATCCTATGATAAAGAAAATCACAGAAAGCATCGCTAAACCGAATTTAGAATTCTGGAAGCTTTTTGGAAAATATTGAGTTAATTTATTTTTAAGTAGCTCTGATCGATCCGCTTCATTTTTCAGTTGATGATTATAAAATCTTCCACAAACGCTTTCATCCTGCTTTTCTTCAATAATCTGCCGGATTTCCTGTGGATTCTTATTTGTAAAATCAATTACACATTTATTGCAAACAGAACAAAATCTCCCTTTTTCCTGAGGAGACATTATATCCCAATTTTCAGAACAGGGATCAGGAATGCGAAAGCTTTTCATCATTTATCTTTTGTATTAAAAAAAGAAAAAACCGTTCCAAAAATGAAACGGTTTTAATTGTATTTAAAAATTTTCAGTTTTAAGCTAAAACTTCTTTTACTTTGTTGGCAGCTTCTTCTAAAGTAATGGCAGAATGTACAGGAAGACCTGATTCATCAATTAATTTCTTAGCTTCAACTGCGTTAGTTCCCTGTAATCTTACGATCAATGGAACTGGAAGGCTACCCATCGCTTTGTAAGCATCTACAACTCCCTGAGCAACTCTGTCACATCTTACGATACCTCCGAAGATGTTGATCAAAATAGCTTTTACGTTCGGATCTCTTAAGATGATTCCGAAAGCAGTCTGAACTCTCTGAGCATCAGCTGTTCCACCAACGTCAAGGAAATTAGCAGGATTACCACCAGATAATTTGATGATATCCATCGTTGCCATTGCAAGACCGGCACCGTTTACCATACAGGCAACGTTACCGTCTAATTTTACGAAGTTAAGACCAGCTTCCCCAGCTTCTACATCCATCGGATCTTCTTCTCTCGTATCTCTTAGCTCAGCTAAATCTTTGTGACGGAACAATGAGTTGTCATCCAATGTTACTTTAGCATCAACAGCGATAATTTTGTTGTCAGAAGTTTTTAATACCGGGTTGATTTCAAATAATGAAGCATCGATTCCAACGTAAGCATTATATAAATTCGTGATGAATTTTGTAAATTCTTTGAATGCATTCCCTTCAAGACCTAAGTTGAAAGCAATTTTTCTGGCCTGAAAACCTTGTAATCCTAAAGCCGGATCAATAGTTTCTTTATGGATCAGATGAGGAGTAACTTCAGCTACGTGCTCAATATCCATACCACCTTCTGTAGAATATACTACTGTATTTTTTCCCTGAGCTCTGTCTAAAAGGATAGACACATAGAATTCTTTAGTTTCAGATTCTCCAGGATAATATACATCCTCAGCAACCAAAACAGAGTTTACTTTTTTACCTTCAGCAGAAGTTTGCGGAGTGATCAACTGCATTCCGATGATGTTCTGTGCATTTTCTTTCAGTTTGTCCATGTTCGGAGAAAACTTTACACCACCACCTTTACCACGTCCACCAGCGTGGATCTGTGCTTTTACTACCCAGCCCTGAGCTCCGGTTTCAGCAGTCAGTTTTTCAGCAGCTGCTACAGCTTCGTCTACGTTGTTTGCAACGAAACCACGTTGGATAGCTACTCCGTACTTTGATAAAATCTCTTTTGATTGATACTCGTGAAGATTCATATTATTTTTATTATTTTATTTTAAAATTTAAAGGTTGACAAATTTACTAAAAAGACACGGAAGTTCAAGATTCTTGATTCAAAAATTAAAGTTTTGGAAACTTGATTTTTAACATGTCTGTAAAATTGACTTTATTCTTCGGATAATTTCTCCGATTGTGAGCCGATGAACGGGATTTTGGGAGCCAAGAAATATCCGGTTAGACTCGCAAAAAGGATAGGAACAAAGTACGTGAATCCTGTTAATGTTCCTAAAATAATTGTTGTACTCATTGGTGTTCTCGTCACACAGGCATTAATGGCGGCCATACAGCTTACAATGGCCAAAGTGGTATCAACCGTTGGAAATAAATGATGAATAATTAATCCTAAAGTAGTTCCCACAAAAAATAACGGAATAATGAAACCGCCTCTCCAGCCTGAAGTTACCGTGATCGCAATCGCCAGGATTTTGAAAATTAAAATAACAATTAAAAAATGTAAGGCATAATTTCCATCGATCAGCTGATTGATTTCATGGTGTCCGAAATATCTTGTGATTGGAAAATAATAGGCGATAATTCCTAATAAAATTCCACCAATGAAGGTTTTAACATAAATAGGAAGTTTCCTATATTCAAAAGCTTTTTTAAAGAATTTTACCACAAAAATGAAAATCCATCCGAATAAAGTTCCTGCCACTCCAAATAAGGAAGCATATAAAAAATCATAAACTCCGGTATAATGATAGGCCTGCAGATTCCATGTCGCACCAATTCCAAGATGAATAATCAGAGCAAACATCAGATAACTGAAACAGCTTGCCACTAAAGCAGGAATGATCGCCTTATAATACTCAACAGCATGTCTGTGATGCAGGATTTCCAATGAGAAAAGACTTCCTCCAAGCGGGGCACCGAATAAAGCCGTAAAACCAGAAGCCATCCCCGCAATGCTTAAAGACCGCAGCTCTTCTCCTTTCAACCTGAAAAGTTTTCCTAAATACGTTCCCGTAGAACCGGTAACCTGTACCAAAGGTGCCTCAGGACCTAAACTTCCTCCTGATGCTACACAAAAAAGTGATGACAGGATCATGGAAGGGTTGTTTTTCGGATCAAGCTTTCCTTTATTAAACCTGATGTTATTAACGATCAAATGAATTTCTCCGGGATCACCAATAAAATAAATGACTAAACCTGCCAGTAAACCACAGATCGCCATAGTGGGAATGACCATCCAACCTTGAAACTGGAACAAAAATTCCGTGAAATGCTCGAGCACGATCCAGTATAATCCGGCAATGACTCCTCCTATCAAACCTGTAAAGGCCCACATGAAAAAAGTACGGCTAAATACAAAAGGATTAAATCTTATGGGTTGATCCAAAAGATTGAATGTTCTGATCAACCGTCTTCTCCTATTGATTTTCATAGGTGGTTCTTACAATTTATTTTTAGCAAAATAAAGAATAAGCATACCCCAGCTTAAGATCATGAAAAGGCCGCCAAGCGGAGTAATAGGCCCTAAGAATTTTAAGTTTACACCCCAATAATCCTGGAAGCTGAGAAAATAGATGCTTACAGAAAAAAGAATCGTTCCAAAAATCATCAACCAGGAAATCCATTTTTCAGAACCTGTTTCAAATTTCAAAATGTATCCCACGATTAGAAGAAAGAATGCGGCATACATTTGATATCTTACTCCTGTTTCAAAACTTTCCAGTCTTTCCACCGAAAGTATTTTCTTGAATGCATGAGCCCCGAAAGCTCCTAAAATTACGGATACAAGTCCATAAACGGCTCCAATAACCAATGTAATTGTTTTCATTTTATAAGTAGCTTCTATTTATAGTTAAGAATTTTAAACACTAATGATAAGGTTCCTACAATAATAAAAACCCAGGCTAATTTTTTACTTTGAGCAAATCCGGGATTTTTGGTCACTTTCAGAAAAATCCCGAACAATAACATAAATGAAGATAAAGCAATTCCAAACATTATTGAGCCCTTAATCTGTTAAGTTCATGAATCACTTCGTGATGGCTTACTGTTTTATCTTTAAAGTAATTTACAAAATGCTGTTTTTCTTCTTCGGTAGCCCCCATTTGATTTAAAATATTGAACAAGTGCATTTTCATGTGCCCTTTCTGAATTCCCGTTGTCACTAAAGAACGGATCGCTCCAAAATTTTGAGCTAAACCGGAAACGGCAAGAATACTCATCAATTCCTGTGCAGAAGGTTTTCCAAGCAAAGCCAATGAGAATTTTACCAAAGGGTGAAGATTCGTTAGACCTCCCACAACTCCCACAGAAATAGGAAGATCAATCCAGAATCTGAAAATATCGTTATCTGTTGTGCAATGCGTTAAAGATCTGTATTGTCCGTCTTTTGCCGCGTAGGCATGCGCACAGGCTTCTGTGGCCCTGAAATCATTTCCGGTCGCAATCACTACTGCATCCACACCGTTCATGATTCCTTTATTGTGGGTTGTCGCACGGAAAGGCTCAATTTCTGCGATATTCACTGCCTGTTTGAATTTCCAGGCAAATTCTTCCGGCGAAATTCCGCTGTCGTCTTTTAAATCTTCTATTTTACAGGAAACTTCGGCTCTTACAATACAATCCGGGGTGAAGTTGGAAAGAATATTCATCACAATCTGCAAAGAATCTTTTTCTTCCTGGGTGAAGTCTTCGTCCAAAGCTACTTCTTCTCTCAGAGTTTTACCAAACTGCTCAAGGCATGAGTTGATAAAGTTTGCTCCCATAGAATCTACCGTATCAAAGCTTGCTTTCAACTGATAATAATGAGGCATTTCAGCAGTCTTGTCGATCAGTCTGATATTAAGAATTCCACCGCCACGCTTTCTCATGTTTGCTGTGATCGCTTCCGTAGCTTCAAATAATTTTTTCTTCAGCTTAAAATTGAAAAAATGCTGCAATTTGTGAGATTCTACATTGAATATAAAGTGGGTATGACCTAATTTTTTAGTATTGATAATGGTGGTTTTAAATCCGCCTTTATCGATCCAGAATTTGGCTGCTTTGGAAGCTGCCGCTACAACAGAACTTTCTTCAACCGCCATTGGGAGCGCAAATAATTTTCCGTCAATTAAAAAGTTCGGTGCAATTCCATACGGCATATAAAAATTGGAAATCGTATTTTCAGAGAACTCTTCGTGCAGCTTCTGAAGATCCGCATTATCGTTCCAGTATTGTTGTAATATATGTTGATATTCCTCGTTTCCTTCAAGATATTCGTTCACGAGCCAGTCGATTTTTCCTTGTTTCGTAAGCTTGGAAAAACCTTCAATCGGTTGATGATTCATATGGATATGTTTATTTTAATACGTCATACCCTGCCGCAAGTTCGCAATTTCAGGGCATAACTTTAATGAAGTGTAAATATAATGATTTTGAGGCGTTATTTTGTTGATAACTTTCTTTTAAAAAAAGTGATATTTCTCAATTTTGGATTTAATTTTGAATGGAAATTAGTATCTAAAAGTAGAATCCGGTTAAAAAAATGAACTTCGACCGTCTGAAAGAAAAACTAGAAATCCTTGCTGATGCAGCGAAATATGATGTTTCCTGTTCATCCAGCGGAGGTACCCGCAAAAACAAGAAAGGTGCTTTAGGAGACAGTTCTGTAAGCGGGATTTGTCATACCTATACGGAAGACGGCCGTTGTGTTTCCCTTCTTAAAATTCTTTTAACGAACCACTGCATTTATGACTGCGCTTATTGTGTTTCCAGAAGTTCAAATGATATTAAAAGAGCCGCTTTTACCGTGGAAGAAGTGGTTGAACTCACCATCAATTTTTACCGGAGAAATTATATTGAAGGATTGTTTCTGAGTTCAGGGATTTTTAAAAATGCCGATACAACGATGGAACGTTTGGTGAGGGTAGCCAAAAAATTACGTCTCGAAGAAAATTTTAACGGGTATATTCATTTAAAATCTATTCCCGGCGCAAGTGATGAGTTGATGCAGGAAGCCGCATTATATGCAGACCGGTTGTCCGTCAATCTTGAAATTCCTACAGAAAGTGGCTTGAAACTGCTGGCTCCGGAAAAGAAACGTGAAGATATGCTTCAGCCCATGCGTTATATTCAAAAAGGGATTTCGCAATATAATGACGAAAAGAAAATTTTCAGAAAAGTTCCGAAATTTGTTCCGGCAGGCCAATCCACTCAAATGATTGTCGGAGCAACCAATGAAAATGACCTTCAGATTATTAAAGTAGCCGATCATTTTTATAAGAACTTCAATATGAAAAGAGTGTATTACTCAGGCTATGTCCCGGTTCTGGAAGATAAAAGACTGCCTTCATTAACCACTGAAGTTCCGATGCTTCGTGAAAACCGTTTGTATCAGTCCGATTGGCTCATGAGATTTTATGGCTTTAAAGCTGAAGAAATTTTAGATCCGAATATTCCGTTTCTGGATTTGGAAGTGGACCCGAAATTAGGTTGGGCGTTGAGACATTTGGACCAGTTTCCGATCAATCTTCAAACCGCTGATTATCAAATGATCTTAAGGATTCCAGGAATCGGTGTAAAAACCGCACAAAAAATTGTTGCGGCAAGAAGATTCCAGATTCTCAATATGGATCATCTTAAAAAGCTGGGAGCAGCAGTGAACAGAGCAAGATATTTCATTGATTTCAACTCAGGAAATACATTTCTGAAATATTTAACGGATAAAAACTTCAGAAAATTATTGATTGGTGGAAGTTCTTCGAAGTTTCACCACCAGTTTTCACAGCAACTGAGTTTATTTTAATTTTATACTCATAAAACTTAATATAATCTTTGTCATCTGAACGGAATGTAGTGAAGAATCTAAGCAATATTAATAGATGTCCCCTTACAAAATGACAAAGCAACTTAAAAACAATTAATAATCTTCAAATCTTCACATTCTCAAATTTTTAAATTAAAAATGACCACCTTACTTTACGATGGAACTTTCGACGGGCTTTTAACAGCAATATTTGAATTTTTTGAATATCGTTATAAAGATGTTGAAATAATCAGTAAAGAAAAGTTTGTCCAGGAAAATATGTTTGCAGGCATTCATGAAGTCATCACCCAACATGATAAAGCAGAAAGAGTATTGAAAAAGCTGGAAAAAAATATCGGCAAATCAGGTGTTCATCAACTGTTGAAAGTTTTTTTGTCGGAAGATACCGAGCTTGAAAAACTTATTTTATCTGCTGTACGGCAATCCATTCAGCATCCTGATGAAAATATTCTTCAAAATTATGCAGATCAGGATATTTTAAAAATTTCCAGGATTTGTAAATCTGTAGACCGGGAAAGACACAGAATGACGGCTTTCGTAAGGTTTGAAAAGATGCAGGATGGTGTTTTCTTTGCCAAAATAGATCCTGATTTTAATGTGATCCCATTAATAAGAAAACATTTTAAGGACCGTTACCAGGATCAGAAATGGATGATCTATGATCTGAGAAGAAATTACGGCATTTTATATGACCTGCAAGATTGTGATTTCTTTTACCCGGAGGAAAAATTGAACCTTAATCAGTATCAGGAAAAGTTTCATGATGAAGAACAGAATTACCAGAAACTCTGGCAGAGGTATTTTGTGAAAACCAATATTGTGGAAAGGAAGAATCTGAAATTACACATACAGCATGTTCCGAAAAGGTATTGGAAGTATTTAACGGAGAAGAATTGATTCTATAAATAATTTAATACCTTGAAAACAATTTATTCTTACAGATCAGGCAAATTTAGCAGATGATCCTGTTAAATCTGCGAGAAAACAAAACTTAAAACGGACATGAGAAAAACCTTACTTCTATTGGCTTTAGTGACAATTCTAAGCTGTAACCGTGATAAAAATTCATCAGATATTAAAGTTTTCAATATTGGGATTAAAAACTCAGATTCTGAAAGTTTAATTGAGATTAATAAACAAGGAAATACTATAAAAGAACGGTTCCCAACTCCTCAAGGTTATGATTGGGTTGAAGAACAACCGGATTCTTTCGGGTATTTTATTGAGAATTTCAAACTGAAACCTTATGGATCTCCAATTTTGAAATATGATGGAAATCCAATTGCCACGCAACATCTTCATGAGGCCGTTTTTGATATTGATACCGGAAATAAAGACTTACAACAATGTGCAGATGCAGTGATCCGTTTGAGAGCTGAATATTGGTATAAAGCTAAAAGGTTCGATGACATTAAATTTCACTTTACAAATGGTGATCTGGTAACCTGGAACGATTATAAAAATGGGGTACGAGCATTTGTAAACGGTAATTCTGTAACTTTTAGAAAAGCGGCTGATGCTGATGATTCTTATCAGAGCTTTAGGAATTATCTGGACTTGATTTTTAATTATGCAGGAACCATTTCACTAAATCAGGAAACCAAACCTGTTACAAAAAATTCCAACTTGAAAACCGGAAATATTTTAATCACTCCCGGAAGTCCGGGACATGTTGTTCTCATTACCGGAGTATGCAAAAACAAAGACGGAAAAAGGTTATTTTTATTAGCTGAAGGATTTACACCTGCTCAGTCTATTCACTTAATTTCCAATCCTTTTGATCAACACATCTCGCCTTGGTATGACTTGGATGTTGATGCTCCGGAAGTCAAAACAGCACGTTATCTTTTTAACCCCCCTAACTTTAGAAGCTTTGATAATTGATATTCAAAACTATTATCAAGTTACTACTGTAGTCTGAACTAGTTTTTGTAAATTTGTGTTCGAAATTTTTTACTAGATGAAAGAGAGTGCTGTAAAAAAAATTGCAGTTCTTACTTCGGGAGGTGATTCTCCGGGTATGAATGCAGCATTAAGAGCGGTGGTAAGAACCGCTAACTACTATCATATTGAATGTTACGGTGTACGAGAAGGGTACAATGGATTGATCCATGATGACTTCCTGAAAATGGGTCCTCGTTCCGTAAAAAATATAATCAACCAGGGCGGAACGATACTGAAATCTGCCAGATCCATGGAATTTAAAACTAAAGAAGGGCGTCAGAAAGCATATGATAATTGTGTGAAGCATGGAATTGATGCCTTGGTTTGTATTGGAGGAGACGGAACCTTTACGGGAGCAAAAATCTTCAATGAAGAATTCGGGATCAGAGTAATTGGTGTTCCTGGAACTATTGATAATGATATTTTTGGGACTGATAATACCATTGGTTATGATACGGCCTTAAATACGGCGATGGAGGCCATCGATAAAATCCGTGATACAGCCACTTCTCACAACAGGGTTTTCTTTGTGGAAGTAATGGGGCGTGATGCCGGTTTTATCGCCTTAAACAGTGGATTGGCAACTGGTGCTCTGGATATTTTAATTCCTGAAAAGAAAGACAGTATGTCTGACTTGTTCGCCAACTTCAGAAAGGCAGAAAAGACAGGAAAAGCTTCAAGCGTTGTAGTCGTAGCGGAAGGTGAAAAATTAGGAAACATTTATGATCTTGCGAAGGAAACTAAAGAAGAATTTCCTGATTATGACATCCGTGTAACCATTTTAGGACATATTCAAAGAGGGGGTTCTCCAAGCTGTGCAGACAGAGTATTGGCAAGCAGGCTTGGATATGGGGCCGTAGTAGGATTAATGGAAGGAAAAACAAACGTAATGGCCGGAATGCGTTCCAACGATCTGGTATACACCCCGATTGAAGAAGCCATTAAAAAACATAACGAAATCAATAAAGATCTTTTACTGATTTCAGAAATATTAGCAATCTAACTTATTTTTATAATCAAAAACAACTATTATGTCAACAATCAAAGTAGGTATTAACGGGTTTGGTAGAATCGGACGTCTTGTTTTCAGAGCAATGACTGAAAGAGATAACATTGAAGTAGTAGGAATCAATGACCTTATCAATGCGGAATACATGGCTTATATGCTAAAGTATGATTCTGTACACGGTATTTTCCCGGGTGAAGTTTCTGTAGAAGGTAACGACCTTGTGGTAAACGGAAAAAGAATCAGAGTAACTGCAGAGAGAGACCCGAACAACCTAAAGTGGAATGAAGTAGGTGCTGATTACGTGGTAGAATCTACAGGTTTATTCTTAGATAAAGAAAGTGCTTCTGCTCACTTAAATGCTGGTGCAAAAAAAGTAATCCTTTCTGCTCCTTCTAAAGATGATACGCCAATGTTCGTAATGGGTGTCAATCACAAAGAGCTTACAGATGATATCAAAATCTTATCCAATGCTTCTTGTACAACCAACTGTTTAGCTCCATTAGCTAAAGTAATTCACGATAACTTCGGAATCGTTGAAGGTTTGATGACGACGGTTCACGCTACAACAGCTACTCAGAAAACTGTTGACGGACCTTCAGTAAAAGACTGGAGAGGTGGTAGAGCTGCTTTGAACAATATTATCCCTTCTTCTACAGGTGCTGCTAAAGCGGTAGGGAAAGTAATTCCTTCATTGAACGGAAAATTAACAGGGATGTCTTTCAGAGTTCCAACGGTAGACGTTTCTGTAGTTGACCTTACGGTAAGATTGGAAAAAGCTACTTCTTACGATGAGATCTGCGCTGCAATCAAAGCTGCTTCTGAAGGTGAATTGAAAGGGATCTTAGGATATACTGAAGATGCTGTAGTTTCTCAGGATTTCGTAGGAGATAAGAGAACTTCTATTTTCGATAAAGATGCAGGGATCATGCTTTCTCCTAACTTCGTAAAACTTGTTTCTTGGTATGACAACGAAATGGGGTACTCTAACAAGTTAGTGGATATGCTTGTACACGCTGCTTCTTTGTAATAAGAGATAAGCAATAAATAATATAAAACCTTCCAATCGGAAGGTTTTTTTGTTTATATTTTTATTAAAACTCAGGATACTTTAAAGGGTTTTTTCATTATTTGATTATCAATCTGATTCACAACCTACTTGAATTTTTATACTATTACATAATGCTGGTAAACATTGTTGAAGTAACTGCATAAGTACTTTTGTAAAAACTGTTTCAAGGAATTTTAACTATCCACAAAATAAAACCTCCCAATGCTTGAGAGGTTTCCAGTTTATCATTTTCAAACAGCTAATAAAGAAAATTCTAAACTAATTTATCTGTACAGTTGCATTTTTTAAGATAAATCTTTTAGAATTAGATATAATTTCTGAAAAAATGTTAACTCTAAAAACAAAAAATTTAAGAGTTGAGTTCCCACGGTTATTAGTTTATACAAATTTTGGGATTTTATGAATGCAAAAAAATCACCCTTTTGTAGTATTTTTTAAGAAAACTTTAACTATTTTAGATTCAAACTGAAATCATGGAAAATGAAGATCACAACCATCTTTTACGCGAAATCTGGAACTCTTATCCGGGCATAGGAAAGGAAAAAAAAGAAATATTAAAGAAACCACCCATTGAAAGAGTGATTGGTGAAATGTTTTCTATAGGTGAATTTTACTATTATGTTCTCAACCTTACCAATAGTACACTTTCTCATCATCATGAGGGCATTTTAAAAATTCATGGTTTAAAAAACTACCCTGAAAGTTTAAAAGAGATCATTGATCTTATCCATCCCGATGATATTCCCTTTGTCATGAAGGCAGAACAGACGGCAATTGAAAAAATGCTGGAAATTGGAATACAGCACCAGCTTTATTTAAAATCCAGCTATTGTTTCAGGATGAAAACATCCCGTGGGAATTATGAACTTTTCCACCATCAGGCGATACATACTTTAGAAGATGAAAATAACAAGCTGATACAGTCTATTAACATCCATACCAACATTCACTATATTACCCACCAGAATCCTTATACGGTACTGATTTCAGGAATAAGCCCGAGAAATGATTTCCACCAGATAAAAATTGCCGGTTCATCTTTATCAGACTATCCGCAGATAGACTTAACTAAAAGAGAAAAGGAAATTTTATCCCTGATTGCCAAAGGATATTCAGGGAAAGAGATATCCAAAATTCTGATTCTTTCCGAACACACTATAAGAACACACCGGAAAAACATCCTAAAAAAAACAAATTCAAGAAACAGTAAGGAACTTTTGAAAAATGCTTTTGAGTGGGGATTGATTTAGCCTAACTGACAAATTTCATTGAGGGATTTCGGTGTAAAACTTGTATTTTTATCTTCCATGGGAAAAATAGTTTTACAACCACGATTTAAAGATTCGCCACATTTTAAAAAATTCTGGGAAAGCGGAAACGGGAAGCTGCTTATTGATTTTTCCGGTGCTGAAGTAAGTTTTAAGAATTTTGAAAAATTTGCGTCCTATTATTATCATGTGGATGAAATTGGCGATGAGGTAGTAAAGGAAGTATACCTAACTAAAAAATTTCATGAAGCTTCAAGAGAAATTGAATATTATATCAGAAACGGAGTCTCAGAAAACGATGATGTTCCTGAAAGTGTAAAACAATTATTCTCTCAGACTCAGGCAATTCCTGAATGGCTTGATCGAAACCTGCTGAAAACCGGTGCCGAATTATGCATGAGAAGCGGATTAGATGCATTGATTTCCTTAAGAGATTATTGCCTGATCGGAGGTTATGATTACGCCTATCTCAATAAACCTCTTATCGCAACGGAAGCCCTAAAAAAAGGAGCCGTAAAGCGTCTTTCCGAAACTTTGGACTTCTGGGTGAATGCTACAAGATATAATGCATTGGAAGTTCACGCTAAAGGCTATGAGTTTGCGATAAAAACCAGGCTTATTCATTCCTATGCAAGACTATCCATCAAAAAGCATTACAAAGACTGGGATACGGAAAACTGGGGCGAACCTATCAATTCATGGGATATGATGGCGACGTATATTGGCTTTAGCCTGGTATTTCTTCACAGTTTGCAAAAGTTGGGTAATGATTTTTCTGTTGAAGAAGAGAAGGGCATTTTCCACTTATGGAAATACATCGGATATTTATTGGGTATTCCGGAAAGCCTTTTACCGAATCATAAAAAAGAAGCGACGGAATATTTTTATTTGTGGACTTCCGTGCAGCCTCCCTCTGATAAAGATTCTGTTTTGCTGGCTCATTCTTTACTGAATGAATCCCTGGAAAACCCGATTTTAAAATTTAAGTTTCAAAGAAAGAACCTTCGGTACCTGCATATTTGCTGCACATGGTTCTTATTGGATGATGAGGTGTGTAAAAGACTGGAGATTCCCGATGTTTCCAATAAAAACGGGTTTCCGAAAACCAAAAGATTTTTCAATAAAGTGTATACTTCCATTACAAGCCGTGAAGCTCAGATCAGGGTGGGAAATAAAAAGCATTTGAAAGTACTGAAAGATTATCTGGAAATAACAAAAGGGTCCAATTTTCATTAAATTTTTATTATTCTGGCGAGGGGAAGGTCTCTATTTTACCAATAGAATCCTTCATGTCGCATCCGCTTCGTTCTGAATGACATTCGCTGTAAAATTTTATTAATTTTTAACTATAAAAACCATTTTTCAAGGCAAATAATATTAGCTTTTGATGTTTAAATTATGTATTTTTGAGAAATTATTTTAATACAGATGAGTAATATTGAAGATAAGAAAAAAGCACTTGCACTGGTGCTTGACAAGCTAGATAAAACATACGGAAAGGGAACGGTAATGACTTTGGGAGATGACTCCGTTGACAATACTATTGAAGTAATTCCTTCCGGATCTTTAGGATTAGATATTGCATTGGGAGTTGGAGGATATCCCAGAGGAAGAATCATTGAAATTTACGGACCTGAATCTTCCGGTAAAACCACTTTAACGCTGCACGCTATTGCTGAAGCTCAAAAAGCAGGCGGAATTGCTGCATTTATTGATGCGGAACATGCATTCGACAGAACTTATGCGGCAAAACTGGGAATCGATTTGGAAAACCTGATCATTTCTCAGCCGGATAACGGGGAACAGGCTTTGGAAATTGCGGATAACCTTATTCGTTCCGGAGCCATTGATATTGTTGTTATCGACTCGGTAGCAGCGCTTACTCCGAAAGCGGAAATTGAAGGCGAAATGGGAGATTCCAAAATGGGTCTTCATGCAAGATTAATGTCTCAGGCGTTAAGAAAACTTACGGCTACGATTTCAAGAACGAAATGTACGGTGATTTTCATCAACCAGTTGAGAGAGAAGATCGGGGTAATGTTCGGAAACCCGGAAACAACAACCGGTGGTAATGCATTAAAGTTCTACGCTTCCGTAAGAGTAGATATCAGAAAAGCGAGTGCGCCAATCAAACAAGGAGATGAAGCGATTGGAAGCCGTGTGAAAGTGAAAATCGTGAAGAATAAAGTAGCTCCGCCTTTCAAACAAGCGGAATTCGATATCATGTACGGAGAAGGGGTATCCAAAACAGGAGAAATCCTTGATCAGGCAGTGGAATTAGGAATTGTGAAGAAGAGCGGTTCCTGGTTCAGCTATGAAGATACTAAACTGGGACAGGGACGTGATGCGGTGAAAGATGTTTTAAAAGACAATCCTGAACTTGCAGAGGAACTGGAAAACAAAATCAAAGAAGAGTTGAAAAACAAATAATCCATAAAAAAACGGTCTGAATTTCAGACCGTTTTTCTTTTATGCTATTTGTAACTGAAGAGCTCCGGCGAGTATCATTCCTTGGATCAGCGCTTCAAAAAATGTCAAAATGTCACTTTCTTTTATTCGGTATTTTTTTTGAGAATGAATTGGAAAATCAAAAACTCAATTATTATGACTAAAGGAAATATTAATGTATCGGTGGAAAATATTTTTCCGCTAATTAAAAAGTTTCTTTACAGTGATCACGAAATATTCTTAAGAGAACTGATCTCCAATGCTACTGATGCCACTCTGAAATTAAAGCATCTGACAAGCATCGGGGAAGCTAACGTTGAATACGGAGCTCCTAAGATTGAAGTTAAAATCAATAAAGAGCAAAAAACGCTTCACATTATCGACCAGGGAATCGGGATGACGGGTGAAGAAGTAGAGAAATACATCAACCAGGTTGCTTTTTCCGGAGCTGAGGAGTTTTTGGAAAAATATAAAGACACCGCCAAAGATGCCGGAATTATCGGACACTTCGGGCTTGGATTTTATTCTGCCTTTATGGTGGCGGATAAAGTGGAAATTATCACGAAATCTTATAAAGATGAACCTGCTGTTCGTTGGACTTGTGACGGAAGCCCGGAATTTTCCCTTGAAGAAACTGAAAAAGCAGAAAGAGGAACAGAGATCATTCTTCACATTGCTGAAGATTCAACGGAATTTTTAGAGGAAGGTAAAATCCGTGAATTGTTGCTGAAGTACAATAAATTCATGCCTGTTCCTATTAAATTCGGAACCAGAACCCACACCTTGCCTTTACCTGAAGATGCTCCTGAAGATGCCGTAGCAGAAACGGAAGAAGTAGACAACATCATCAATAATCCTACTCCTGCGTGGACGATTGCTCCCAGTGAATTAACAAATGAGGATTATATGAAATTCTATCATGAATTATATCCGATGCAGTTTGAAGAGCCGTTGTTCAATATTCATTTAAATGTAGATTATCCGTTTAATCTGACAGGAATTTTATTCTTCCCGAAACTGAACAACAATTTAAATATTGAAAAGGATAAAATTCAGTTATATCAAAACCAGGTATTTGTTACCGATGAAGTAAAAGGAATTGTTCCTGATTTCTTAATGCTCCTTCGCGGGGTGATTGACTCTCCGGACATCCCGCTGAATGTTTCCCGTTCATATCTTCAGGCAGACGGCGCGGTGAAGAAAATCTCTTCTTATATCACCAAAAAAGTAGCCGATAAAATGTCTTCTCTGATCAATGAGAACCGTGAAGATTATGAGAAAAAATGGAATGACATCAAAGTGGTGATTGAATACGGATTGGTCACCGAAGAGAAGTTTGCGGAAAAGTCTGACAAGTTTACCCTGTATCCTACAGTAGATGGTAAATATTTCTTATGGAACGAGCTCACCGAAAAAATCAAGCCTTCACAAACGGATAAAGACGGTAATTTAATTGTTCTGTATGCATCTAATGCAGATGAACAACACAGCTATATTCAATCTGCACAGGATAAAGGATACGAAGTTCTTCTTTTGGATTCTCCTATTATTCCGCATGTTATTCAGAAGCTGGAAACAGCCAAAGAGAAAGTTTCTTTTGTAAGAGTGGATGCGGATCACATCAACAACCTGATTAAAAAGGATGAGCCTGTCATTTCCAAATTAAACGATACGGAAAAAGAATCGTTAAAGAAAAATGTGGAAGAAGCTATTAAAGATGCGAAGTTTACAGTTCAGCTTGAAGATCTTGATAGCAATGATGCTCCATTTACCATTACCCAGCCGGAATTCATGCGAAGAATGAAAGACATGCAGGCAACAGGAGGTGGCGGAATGTTCGGAATGGGTGGTTTCCCTGAAATGTATAATCTTGTGGTGAATTCTAACAGTGAGTTTGCCAACCGGATTCTGAAAACCGAAAATACCGAAGAAAAAGATAATCTGATCAAATACGCTTTAGATCTTGCTAAACTTTCCCAGAATTTATTGAAAGGAAAGGAGCTGACGGATTTTATTCAGAGAAGCTATCAGCAGGTGAGTAAATAAGATCAATCAATAATTAAAAAGTTTCGGCGGAGCCAAAGGCTCCGCCGAAAATTTTTAATTATTACGCTTCCCCTAAAATTTCTTGCAGTTCCAGCCACCGCATTTCATGATTTTCAAGTTTTTCCGAAACGGTTTCTAATTCCGCCGAGAGTTTGGCCACTTTCTCATAATCGATTTCATTATTAAGAAGTTCCAGGATTTTCGAGCGTTGTTCCTCCAATTCAGGCATTTCTTTTTCAATAACTTCCAATTCTCTTTGCTCCTTAAACGAAAGCTTTCGTTTTTTTGAGTTGTTGGATTGTGAATTGTTTGTAGCAATAATATTTTCTTTTGCAGGCTCTGTTTTCTGAACGGTACTTTTTTCTAAAGATTCCTCCCTGCTTTTGGCCTCGCGGTATTCAGAGAAATTGCCTACAAAATCTTTGATTTTTCCGTTTCCTTCAAATGCCAAAATATGATCCACGATCCTGTCCATAAAATAACGATCGTGAGAAACTATGATCAGGGAACCCTGAAATTGCTGTAAGAAATTTTCTAAAACCGTTAAAGTAGGAAGGTCAAGATCATTGGTAGGCTCATCAAAAATCAGGAAATTAGGGTTTTGGTAAAGAATATACATCAAATGCAATCTTCTTTTTTCTCCTCCCGAAAGTTTGGAAATAGGAGAGTACTGCGTCTGATCGTCAAACAAAAAAAGTCTTAAAAATTGAGAAGCAGAAAGGCTTTTTCCATTCGCTAAAGGATAGAATTCTGCAATTTCCTTGATAAAATCAATCACTCTTTCATCTTCCTTATATTGCAGGCCTTTTTGAGAAAAATAACCGAAAGAAATAGTTTCACCGGTTTCAATTTCCCCTTTATCGGCTTTTTCAAAACCCTGAATGATATTGAGAAGAGTAGATTTGCCCACTCCGTTTTTTCCGATAATACCTACTTTTTCACCACGTTGGAACTGGTAGCTGAAATCTTTCAATAAAACCTTATCCCCAAAACTTTTATCAATATGTTTTAATTCCAGAATTTTTTTGCCGAGACGTTTCATTTCAAAGTCCAGCTCAAGACCTTGTTTTCTCGTATCTGTTTTGGCTACTTTTTCAGTTTCATAAAAGGCATCAATTCTGCTTTTGGATTTGGTGGTTCTCGCTTTAGGCTGTCTGCGCATCCATTCCAGCTCCTTTCTGTATAGGTTGTTAGCTTTATCAATGGTTGCATTCATGTTTTCTTCGCGGATCATTTTGTTTTCAAGATAAACCGCATAGGACCCATTATGAACGTAAAGATTATTATCTTCCATTTCCCAGATAATATCACAAACACTGTCAAGAAAATACCTGTCGTGGGTTACCAGTAATAAAGTGATTTTCGCTTTGTTCAGGTAATTTTCAAGCCATTCCACCATTTCTACATCCAGGTGATTCGTCGGCTCGTCCATAATCAGTAAAGTATGACGGTGTTCTGCTCTGGTTTCAGTTAATAATTTGGCTAAAGCAACACGTTTGATCTGTCCTCCGGAGAGAGTGCCCATTTTCGCTTCCAGATTGGTGATTTTAAGTTGGGAAAGAATTTGTTTCATTTCATTCTCCAGATCCCATGCTTTATGAACTTCCATATCAGCTAACGCTTTTTCAATGAAAGCATTGTCAGTGGAATACAAAGACAGATGATAATTTTTGAGAGCATTGATCGGTTCCGAATCCAGGGTCATCATAAACTCATCAATCGTAAGATTCGGATCATAATCGATTTCCTGATCAAATAGGACCACCTGAATATCCTTGTTGATAACTATCGTTCCGCTGTCTGCGATTTCTTTTCCCATTAAAATTTTAAGCAGCGTAGATTTTCCGCTTCCGTTTTTCGCTACGATAGCAATTTTATCCCCTTCATTGATGTTGAAAGAGATGTTTTCAAATAAGACTTTGATACCGTAAGATTTAGTGAGATTTTCAGCAGCAACGTAATTCATTTCAATAGATATTTTACTGCGCGAAAATACAAAATATTAGAGGGATAGAAGATAAATGTAATTTATAACATTTTTTAATGTAGATTTGATATACAAATTAAACACTAATACGATGTTACAATTCAATTTTCTGGCTATTTTATTAGCCGCTTTAGTTCCCCTTGTAATAGGGTTTATCTGGTATAATCCGAAAGTTGCAGGAACAGCTTGGATGAAAGCCTCCGGAATGACAGAAGAAAAAATGAAAGGTTCCAATATGGCGATGATCTTTATTTTTACCCTTGTTCTGTCATTTCTGATCTCCTTTTTTATGCAATTTCTCACCATCCATCAGTTTGGAGCTTCAGGAATGATTGGCGGAGATGAATCTCATGCAACACCTTCTTATTTTGCATTTATGAAAGAGTACGGAATGGCTTTTCGCTCATTTGGACATGGTGCTCTGCACGGGTTTTTGGCTGTACTTTTCTTTGTTTTCCCCATATTTGCGATTAATGCCATGTTTGAAAGAAGATCATGGAAATACATTTTTATTAATGTAGTATATTGGGCTATTACATTGATGATCATGGGCGGAATAATTTGTGGTTGGTATGCAGCAGATGGGTTCAATTGGGTAACACAGAAATAATACTAATTAAATGAACAAGGCTGCATGAGTAGCCTTTTTTATGTCTTATACCTATACAATATATAACAGCGTTGCCGGGTTACCATTGAACTGGAATGCTGTAATTGGGAATCATAATATTATGCTCTCCAAAGAATACTTCAATGCGTTGGAAAAATCTGCTCCGGATAATATGCAATGTTATTTTATGGGCTTTTTTAAAGATAATGAATTAATTGGTGGTGCATTGTTTCAGTATCTGAATTTTCAATATCATTCCTCGTTTCAGAAAAATCAGGTTTGGTGCAGTATCAGGAATTTTTTTGCCAGAAAACTGGGAAGAGACGTGATGATATTGGGAAATAATATGCTCACTGGTCAAAACGGGTTTTATTTTGATTCCTCAAAAATCACACTCGAGCAGGTGATCCCTTTGCTGGATGAAGCTGTTGAGACCATGCAAAAAGAAAGAAGAAAAACAGCATTGGTCATTTATAAAGATTATCAGGCAGGATTTATCAATCATTTTCAGGGAAAAAACCATCATGCTTATTTCAGGTTTTCCGTTCAGCCCAATATGATGTTAAGACTGAAGAAAGATTGGACGGTTTTTGACGATTATCTCAATGCTTTTTCCACTAAATACAGGACCAGGGCGAAAACCGCAAAGAAAAAACTTCTGGGGGTTGAAAAAAGAGAGCTGAGTTTAGAAGCAGTTAGAAAATATCAGACAGAAATGAATCTGCTGTATCAGAATGTAGCTGAAAATGCTCCTTTCAATACTTTTTTTCTTGCTCCCAATCATTTTGAAAAGATGAAAGAGTATTTGGCTGATCATCTGAAAATATTCGGATACTTTTTCAATGAAAAGCTGATTGGTTTTTACACCCTGATTCTCAACAATAATGACGTCGATACCTACTTTTTAGGCTATGATAAAACCCTTCAGAAAGAAAAACAATTGTATTTAAATATGTTATTGGATATTGTTGAATTTGGAATTCTCCATAGGTTCAGCAGGATTATTTTTGGGAGAACAGCATTAGAAATAAAGTCGACTATTGGAGCAGAACCTGTAGAAATTTTTGGCTTGATCAAGCATACGAATAAAATGCTAAATCCTTATATGGGAAGAATCTTTGTTTCTTTAAACCCAAAAACAGAATGGATTCAGAGAAAGCCCTTCAAGTAATATATTTCTGTGACAGTGTAGTGATATTTTTAATAAATTTAACTAAATGAGCTTTAAATTTAATAAGCCATTATGAGTTTTGCATGGAAGAAATAAAGATTTTTGTGTCAAATTTTTACCATGAAAAACTTTATTGCTTTATTTCTTTTACTTTCCGGAATATACGGTTATGCACAGGTGATTTCCGGGACAGTTTTTTCAAGTGAAGAAAATCAACCGATTCCTTACGTGAAAATAGGAGTTGAAAAAGAGACCTCCGGAACAATTTCTGATGAAAACGGGCAGTTTTCCATTGACCTTTCCCAAACTGATAAAACGCGTAAAATAAAGATTGAAGTAGCAGGATTCGAGAATTACACAACATCTGTTTTAGATTTTATCAAGAATAATGATCAGAAAATATTCTTAAAAGAAAAAGTTAAAAATATACAAGAAGTAAAGCTGACCTCTAAAAAATTCGTGGATAAAAACTGGGGTGTGAATACAAAGACTAAACATGTGTTGTACTCTGTGAATCCGGAACTCCGTAGGGAAGATTTCCTGGGAGAAACAGCACTGGAATTTAATGCAAATAAAAGATCAAAGATTAAAAATATTAACCTGAATGTTGCAAGCTATCAATCAGACAGACCAGTTGTAATGCGTTATTCGATCTATAGTGAGAAAAATGGTTTTCCAGATCAGAATATTCTTGATGAAGAAATTACGGTGAAGCTTACCGAAGATAAGATAAAATCCGGAACTTTTGTATTAGATGTGAATGATCGAAATATTTGGGTACAAGGAAAGTTCTTTATAGGGATTCAATTTTTAAAAGAGTTTGAAGGAAAGGTAACTATCAGTGCGGCTTTATTCAGGACGGGTTTTATCAGAAAATTTTATGGGAATTGGGAAAAAATGACATTAGCTGCTCCGGCTATACATATTGATGTGAAAGTGGATAAAAATGGTAAAAATATAAAAGACGAAATGGAAGAGGATCATCATGAAAAACTCTCTATGTTGACACCAGATATCAGTCAATACAATGAAGAATCTGAAAATTCAGCATATGGTAAAAACGATTCCGCCGGAAAAGTACTGAAGCTGAAAGACGCGGAACTATATTATGAAATTTATGGAGAGGGACAACCTCTTGTTTTGCTTCATGGAAACGGGGGAAGCATTAAAGAATTTTATAAACAGATCCCGGAACTTTCAAAACATTTTAAAATTATTGCCTTGGATACAAGGGCACAAGGAAAAAGCAGGGATTTTACTCAAAATAATCTTACCTATAAAATATTTGCAGATGATCTAAAATCTTTAATAGATCATTTGGGTTTGCATAAAGTAAACATTATGGGTTGGAGCGACGGAGGAAATACCGGACTGGAATTCAGTCTGAAATACCCTGAAAATCTTAATAAACTGATCATCATTGGAGCAAATGCTTTTCCGGAAGGAGTAGAAGAAAGCCTGTTGAATAATTTTAAATTGAAAGCACAGGTTTTAAAGCTTGAAAACACACAGGACAAAATAAAGGAAGCCAGATTACTGACATTGATGCTTCATGAACCGGATATCAACAAAAGATTCTTAAACAAAATTTCCAGTCCGGTTTTTGTAATAGCCGGTGAAAAAGATGTCATCAAAAAAGAACATACAGAAATGTTGGCAAAAGAACTCAGAAATTCTAAGTTGAAGATTTATGCAAATGCTTCTCATTATGTTCCCTTCGAGGTTGCCGATGAACTTAACCGGGATGTCATAGATTTTCTGAAGAATTAATCCAACGTCAATCTCTTTAAAGACCAGATATTCCCATTGTAAATGTCCAGATCTACTTTAGTGTTGATTCCATGAACGATCCCGTTTTCCGTAAACTGCCAGAAATCCCATTCATCATTCGGTGACGGAACAGGGACGTCATTGTAATTAGCCAGCCAGAGCGGGTAACCATCAAATTCACCTTTTAAAAAATCTTTGTAATAATGATAGTACGTGTAGATAATCGGTTTTTCGCCATAAGCTTCCTCTACTATTTTACACCAGACTTTTAAATCTTCAATCAGCTTTTTATTGGTCTTTCGTTTGGGGATTTTTTCAATATCCAGGATAGGCGGGAGGTCACCGCTTTCCAGCTTTACATTCTCCAGAAAATTATTAGCTTGTATTACAGGATCTTCATCGGCTCTGTAAAAATGATAGGCTCCCCGGATGAGCTCATGCTTTTTGGCTAGTTCCCAGAAATCATCAAAATGCTTATCCGCACTGCGGTTTCCCATCGTTGCACGCATGACGACAAATTCCAGAGGAATGGTTTTATTACCGATGCTTAAGCTATCCCATTTAATGTCTTCTCTGTTCTGATAATGGGAAATGTCCAACCCATAGGTTTTATCCAGATTGGAAGAAAGTATTTTTTGAATTCTTGCCGTTTCCTTTTCACTGTTGTGAAGCTTCTTATGAGTGAATTTGTTGAAGTATAAAGCGTAGTAATAACTGATAGACTGCTTCAGATATAATCCGGTTCCGATAAGAGCAATAATTAAGATCGCCAATACGACTTTACGACGGAAAAAATAATTCTTTCGTCTGTTGGTATGCAGCTTTCTGGCAGTCTTTTTGGTATACTTTTTTTTCGTCATAAAGTTTTGCAAAACTAACTTTTTACGCTCTAAAATGCTAAATAAATTCAGTAAATTTGTGTAATATGGAAACACGTGAAAAAATCATAATTATAGGCGGCGGCTTTGCAGGATTACAGCTTGCGAAAAGTTTAAACAACAAAAATAAAAAAGTGATCCTTCTGGATAGAGTCAATCACCATATGTTTCAGCCGCTTTTTTATCAGGTAGCGTGTGGAAGGATAGAACCTTCCAATATTTCTTTCCCTTTCAGAAAAATTTTTCAGCAATCCAGGAATACACAATTCCGTTTAACGGAAGTGAAAGAAATTGATCCTGCACATAACAAGGTTATTACCGATGAGGCTGAATTTACTTACGATAAACTGATCATAGCAACAGGCTGTAAAACTAATTTTTTTGGCAATAAAGATCTTGAAGGTAAAGCTTTCGCCATGAAAAATACGCAGGAAGCCATCAGTATCAGAAACCACGTTTTAATGACCTTTGAAAAACTGATCATTGAAAAAAGCCGTAGTGATGACGGAAACTGGAATATCGTTATCGTAGGAAGCGGACCAACAGGAGTGGAGCTGGCCGGAGCGTTTGCAGAAATGAAAAAAGAAATCCTTCCACGGGATTATCCGTATATGAACTTCAACCACCTTAAAATCATCCTTGTGAGCTCTACAGAGAAACCTCTTGCCGTAATGAGTCCCGAAGCTCAGGAAAAATCCGAACAGTATCTTAAAGAGCTTGGCGTGGAGTTTCTAAGTGGAGAATATGTAACGGATTATGATGGTGACAGAGTATACATGAAGAGCGGAAAGCAAATTCCATCCAATAATGTGATTTGGGCAGCAGGAGTTACAGGAAATATCATACAGGGGTTTCCTGAAGAAAATTTAATTAAGAACAGATATATTGTTGACCGGTATAATAAAATAAAAGGCTATGAGAATATTTTTGCGATAGGAGATATTGCTTCTATGGAGACTCCTAAATATCCACAGGGACATCCTCAGGTCGCTAATGTAGCCATTACCCAGGCAAAAAATTTAGGTAAAAATCTTTTAAAGAAAAATGTTGGCGAATGGAACGAATATGAATACCATGACAAAGGTTCTTTAGCTACTATCGGGAAGCACAGAGCAGTGGTAGATCTGCCGTTTTTTAAATTTCAAGGTTTTTTAGCGTGGTATTTCTGGATGTTTCTGCATTTAATGCTAATTTTGAGCGTGAGAAATAAGCTTGCGATTTTCTTCAACTGGATGTGGAGTTATTTTAATAAAGATTCCTCCCTGCGATTAATTATTTTACCTAATAAGAAAAACGGAACTTTACAATGAGAATTGATATTATAAGCGTACTGCCGGAATTGATGGAAAGCCCTTTCAAAACCTCTATTTTGAGAAGAGCAATGGATAAAGGACTGGCTGAAGTACATTTTCATCATTTGAGAGACTGGTCTACCAATAAGCACAGGCAAATTGATGACGAGCCATATGGAGGCGGAGCAGGAATGGTAATGATGGTTGAGCCTCTGGATAAATGCATTTCTGAATTAAAATCCCAAAGAGATTATGATGATGTGATTTATCTTACTCCGGATGGGATTACACTGAATCAGAAAATTGCCAATACACTTTCTATAAAAAATAATTTAATTTTTCTGTGCGGCCACTACAAAGGGATTGATCAGCGTGTAAGAGAGCTGCATATCACTAAAGAAATTTCAATCGGAGATTATGTTCTTACGGGGGGAGAATTGGCTGCGTGTGTGCTTGCCGACAGCGTGATCAGATTGATTCCCGGGGTTTTAAATGATGAACAAAGTGCATTAACTGACAGCTTTCAGGACGATTTATTATCACCACCTATCTATACAAGACCTGAAAATTATAAAGGTTTGGAAGTTCCTAAGGTCTTGTTAAGCGGAAATTTTGCCAAAATTGAAGAATGGCGCCATGAAGAAGCCGTAAGAATTACCCAACAAAAACGTCCGGACCTGCTTTAATATGAGCTAAAAATTATCAGGAATAAAAACAATAGTTATTGTGAAATATTATTCACCGCATTGTTTTTTTTCGGGGTATTTAATAAATTTTTTTTATTTTAAATTGTAAATTAGTGGTATGCATTTTGCAATGGTTGAAAAATTTAAGTACAAATAGGTAAATTGATGGTAATTATTTAATTGATTAAGGTTATTTTAAGTATAAAATTAATTTTAATAGGTTATAAATTAATTAATCATATTTGAAAAAAAATAATAAATTTACATTCTAAAATTAATGTGCCAAATTTTAAGAATACAAATGTGTGTTGATGGAGCTTTTCAGTTTTTACAATGTTGAAAATTTGTTTTTGCCGGACCCAAAGCCAGTACATAAGTTAGACCCTAGCATTTCAGGGTTACGGAATTGGGACGAAAGGAAATACAAGAACAAGCTATTTAAAATCTCACACGTTTTCCAGTTAATGAAGGAGGAAAATGGAGTTTTACCATTTGTGATCGGTTTATCCGAAGTATCCGGAAGGAAAGTTCTGGAAGAACTGGTAAAAATGGACCCCTTTCATTCAGAATATGGAATTGTTCATTACAATTCTATGGATGAAAGAATGGTTGATGTGGCAATGCTATATGATAAAAATAAAGTAGAAGTAATAGAATCAGAACCCATTACTTTCTTCTTTGAGATTATAGATAAAAACACAGGGGATTACGACACAACTAGGGATGTACTTTATTCAAAAATTAAATATAAAGGAGAAATTATTAATGTTTTTATCATGCACCTTCCCTCAAAGCGCGATAAAGACCCTAATAAACCAAAAAGATCTTTTATACTCGGAGAAATCCGTCAGAGAATTTTGAATATAGTGAATGAAGAAAGACAGCATGTGATTTTGTGTGGTGATTTTAACGAGAACCCAGATGATGAAAATTTAGTAAAGATTCTCTATGATGACAACCATGAAAAGGTGTTGGAAAACCCTTTTCAAGAGTTGTTTTCTACAAGAAAATATTCTACTTTTCATTATAAGTCTGGACTGCTATTTGATCAGATTTTATTATCAAAATCTTTTTTTGATAATAAGGGTCTGACTTTCCGGAATGCGCAAGTGTTTAATTCTGTGAAAATCAGCAGTCGAGATAAAAGATTCGAAGGCCGTCCTTTTCGGACCTTTGCAGGTACCCGATATTTGGGAGGCTACAGCGATCATTTTCCGGTTTTTGTACAATTTGAATGCTTATAGTAAAAACATGAATAAAAAGAGTAGAATATGAAAAATTCAAGTACCACTAGTTATCATCTAGATTCCATCGACAAAGAGATCATCTATATGTTGATGGATAACGCTAAGACTTCTTTAGCGCACATTTCAAAAAACGTCGGAATTTCAACTACAGCGGTGCACCAGAGAATTAAAAAACTGGAACACGCCGGAGTTATCGAAAATTCAATTTCATTCCTGAATCCAAAGAAAATTGGTTACAAGGTTACTTCCTATATTGGAGTATTTCTGGATCAGCCGAGCCATTATCCGGATGTGGTAAAATCTTTAAAAGACATCAATGAAGTTGTAGAAGCTCATTACACAACAGGTAATTATACTATTTTTTTGAAAGTCCTTTGTAAGGATAATGATCATTTGATGCAGATTCTCAGCAAGCTTCAAAAGCTCAAAGGAGTGATGAGAACGGAAACTTTCATATCTTTGGAACAGGGAATTAACAGACAATTAAAAGTGTGAGAGTATGAATATTGCTCAATATTTGGATTCAACTTATTTGAAAACACCTTCCCAATCAGGGATTTCAGAAGAAGAAACTTTACAGAAAGATAAGAATCTTGCGCAGGAAGCCATCGATAATGGTATTTTTGCTGTAATGATCCGTCCGGATTATGTATCAGAGATCAAAAAGTATCTTCAGAAAAGGAATTCAAATGTTGTAGTAGGTACGGTAATAGGATTTCATGAAGGCACTTATTCTATTGATGAAAAACTTGCCGAGGCCTCAAAAGCAATTGAAGACAGAGCAGACGAACTGGATTTTGTAATTAATTATAACGCTTATCTTGAAGGAAATAAAGAGCTGGTAAAAGAAGAGTTTGTACAATGTACAAAACTGTGTCTGCAACATCACAAAGTTGCCAAATGGATTATTGAAATTGCAGCTTTAACCGATAACCAGATAGCTGATCTTACTAAAAATATCTCTGCTTGGGCAGAAGAAAATTTTTCCGAAAAAGACTTATCCCATATCTTCGTTAAATCTTCAACAGGATTTTTTGAAACTGCCGGAGGAAAACCCAACGGAGCAACATTTGAAGGCATAAAAATTATGCTTGATAATGCAGGAAAACTACCTGTAAAAGCAGCTGGGGGAGTAAGGACCCCTGAAGATGCGGAAAAGATGATCAGAATGGGAGTGAAGAGAATTGGAACCTCTTCAGCATTAGCCTTAATTAAAGATCAATCAGCGTCAGAAGAATATTAAATTAATTACTCTTCAACACTAAAAAAAGAACCATCAGTCAGCGATGGTTCTTTTTTTATACTTGTGCCTGGTATTCTGCATAAAACTCTTGTGTTTCTTTGATCAGCGCATCCATTTCTTCCAGTGTGAAAACCTCCAGAAACTTCTTTCTGAAATCTTTGAAATGAGGGATTCCGCGGAAATAGTTACTATAATGTTGTCTCATTTCAACCAGACCTAATCTTTCACCTTTCCATTCAGCGCTC